>JAFGFE010000002.1 GCA_016931225.1 Candidatus Zymogenaceae bacterium | reverse complement strand
GGACCCGGTGGCCTCCTCGAACTCCCGGATGACATCCAGGGGCAACGGCGCCGCCCCGGAGAAACAGCCCTTGAGGGAGGTCACATTAAACTTCTTGAATTCGGGGTGCCTAAGCATCCCCACGTACATGGTCGGAACGGCGGGCATGAATGTGGGTTTATAGGCATCCAGGGCCTCCAGAATCGCCTGGGGCTCCGGCCTCGGGATCGGCACGATATTCCAGCCGTTCCACAGGGCGTAGTTCATGACGGTGGTCATGCCGAAGGAATGGAAAAAGGGAAGCGCCCCGACAATCGACTCCTCACCCGGTTTAAAGCCGGGAAACCAAGAGTTGATCTGCTGGACGTTCTTGCTCAGGTTCCCGTGGGTAAGGAGCACCCCCTTGGATACACCGGTGGTGCCGCCGGTATACTGGAAGCAGCCCAGATCGTCAAAGGAGAGATCCACCGCCGGAGGTTTCGGCCCGGATTTCTTCACGAGATCCAAAAACTCTGACACGTTCGGTTGTTTCTCGACCTTTCGAAACATCGCCTTCTTCACGATGGGAAAGAGCTGCTTTTTCGGAAACGGGAGATAATCGTTGATGTGACAGATGATGATCTCTTTGATACCGGTCTTGGGCTTGAGGGCGATCATCCGGGGCGCCAGAAGGTCCAGGGTAAAAAGATATTCCGACTCGGAGTCGTTGAGCTGGTGCTCCAGTTCCCGGTCGGTGTAGAGTGGATTGTTCAGCACCATGCTGGCACCCAGAGACTGGGCCGCATAGTAGGCGATGATCATTTGCGGCACGTTGGGGAGCAGTGTCGCCACTCTGCTGCCCTTCTTGACACCCATGCCCGAAAGCCGAGCGGCGAGCCGATCCACCAGTTCCCCCAACTCCCGGTAGCTGAGAACCTTCCCCAGAAACGTAACGGCCGGATTATTAGGATAATTCTTTACGGACCTTCGAAACGCCTCGGGAAGCGTCACATCTTCATACGTGACAGTCTTTGGAACGCCCTTCGGATAATTCTCAAACCACGGCTTCTTGTCGCTTTTTTTAGCTGTCATACAATTCCTCCTGATTATTTTGTATTACAGACAAATAAAACCGGGCAACCCGCTCACTCTTAAATATCAAAGGTCGCCATGATAAAATTTCTCTCGTATTTCAATTTCAGGTTTCCGACGGTCTTCTTCAATATCGCGAAGGGTTTTTTGTTTTCATCAAGAATCAGGGCCGTCATGCTGGTGTAGTTATTGTCCCGTGCCACATCGATCATGTACAGAAACAACTGCGTACCCAGCCCCTTTCCCTGCCAGTCGTCACGAATGGTCTCCGCCAGCTCCAGATACTGTTCCTCCTCCTCCCAGTCATACCGGGCGATGCCCACCAGTTCCCCCTTATACTCCGCGACAATGACCATCGATGTGATATAGTCGACGGTGGCGAATCGGCGGATGCGATCCTCCCGGGCTTCCTTCTTGGGCGTGAAGAACCGCAGGTATTTCGTTCTCTCGGAAAGGCTGTTGTAGAAATCCTTGATGAGGGGGACGTCACCGTCACGGACGGGACGAAACAGGATAATCTCCCCTCCCTTGAGGGTCATCTCTTTTTCGTACTGGGATGGGTAGGTCATCCAGCAAGCTCCAGACGATACAACACAATGATTGACACAACACCTGGGATTATACTCTTATAATATGTTTTTATGTCGATGTAAACAATTTTCATCATACAGACCGCGTTATCAACATCCAGCACCCGTCCCCCGATTTCACTTGAACAGATATGGTGCATTTGCTATAAATGTCTTTTGGATGACCAAAGGCGGCGTCCGCATACGGGCGCCTTTTCATATGATGCATTCACGTTCCGGTATGATCGGCGAAAAAGACTATTTTCAGGAATACAGGCTCCTTCAGGATCGGCCCTCCCGGCTTTTGCTGTCGGTCCTTTTTATCGGACTGATCCTCTTTCCCCTGATCTCCCGGGGCGACTCCCACAATTACTACGTCTTCGTGGCGAACCTCCTGTTCATCAATATCATCACCGCCGTGGGGTACAACATTGTGGTGGGAAATACCGGGCTCATTTCCCTGGGGCATTCCGGATTTCTCGCCATCGGGGCATACGCCTCGATAATCCTGATGACGAAAATCGGCGCACCGTTTCCCATTGCGATCCTCTCCGCCGGGATTATTACCGCGGTCCTCGGTTTTATCGTGGGACTTCCCGCCCTCAAGCTTGAGGGACCGTATCTTGCCATCGCCACCCTGGGATTCGGCATTGCGGTGGAACAGGTCTTGGGGCTCTCCAAATCCCTCACCGGCGGCATGGACGGCATCGACACCCCTCCCTACAGCATGTTCGGACACGTCATGAACACAGACGTGTCCCTGGGGCCGATTGTTCTGTCATCGGAAAAACAGATATACTACGTCATCCTTTTTGTGACGGTCGTTTTGACCTTTGCCGCCGCCCGAATGATGAAATCAAGAGTGGGCCGGGGCTTTACCGCCGTCCGGGACAGCGCCGTTGCGGCCCGTTCCCTGGGCGTCAACGTCACCTATTTCAAGAGCCTGGCGTTCGCCGTATCGGCCTTCTACATGGGGGTCGCCGGCTCCCTCAATGCCCACATGGTCAACCACATCAATCCCTCCCAGTACGGCCTGATGCTTTCCATCACCATGGTGGCCATGATTGTCGTGGGGGGACTGGGATCCATCACCGGCTCGATCCTGGGGGCCGTGCTCTTCACGCTGCTTCACCAGATCCTGGCGGCCCAGGACCATCTCAACGCAATTATCACGGGCCTTGTGATGGTTTTGATCATCATTTTCGAGCCGAGGGGCCTCAGCGGCGTGTGGCGGACGATGAGAGGATTTTTTAAGCGAAAACAGGTCGTACGGGGCGATTGAGACGATATGAACGAGTGGACCGCTATAGATATCATCATCTACCTCTTTATCCAAGGCATGGCCATCGGCAGCCTGTATGCCATGATCGCCCTGGGACTGGTGTTGATTTACCGCACCTCGGACGTGCTCAACTTCTCCCACGACAAAATGGGCATGATATCCGCATTCGTGGCGTACCTGTTGATGAGCGATTATATGCCGAGGATTATCGCCTGGTGCCGGGAGGTCCCCGTGCTGTCCTCTGTGGGAGACGGCCTCATCACGGGACTCGTCCTGGCGGCGGTGCTGGCGCTCACGTTCTGTTTCGCCTTTTTTTTCGGCGTCCTGACCGAGTTTCTGTTCCTCTCCCGGGCGAAGAACCCGAGCCACATCGGATATATCGTCATCACCATCGGCCTGTGGCTCGCCTTCGACGGCGCGGCGAGCTGGATATTCGGGACCGAGTACCTGAGCATGCCCGCGCCGCTCTCGGATTTTCCGGTCTATCACGTGGGAAAGGTTCCCATCAGCCAGCTCGACCTGATCATCTTCGCCGCAACCTCCGTCTTGATTGTGGTGCTCTTTGTCTTCTTCCAATACTCCGCCGTTGGCATCGCCATGCGGGCCACCTTCGAGAACCGCACGGCGGCACGGCTCATGGGCATTCGCACGCGGCGCATATTCTCCATCACCTGGGGCATCGGGGCCGTCCTGGGGGCCATGGCGGGGATCCTCACCGCCGCCCGATCGGACCTCTCCAACACCATGTTGTTCGCCCCCTTCGTCAAGTCGTTTTCCGCGGCGGTCCTGGGGGGACTGACAAGCATCCCCGGAGCCATCGTGGGGGGATGGATCATGGGAGTTTGTGAGAACTTCTTCGGCTGGTACATCTCCATGAAGCTCAAGACCACATTCGCCTTCCTCGTCATCCTGGCGGTGCTGCTGGTTCGTCCGTCGGGGCTTTTGGTCAGGCATCACCAGAAAAAGGTTTGACCACAGATGGGTACAGGTAACATGAACACTCCCACGCCGATGCTTTCGGTATCGGACCTCTCGATCTCTTTCGGAGGGCTTCGGGCCCTGGACGACGTCTCCTTTGAGGTACGGCCCGGGGAGATCGTATCCATGATCGGACCCAACGGCTCGGGCAAGACCACCGCCCTCAACTGCATCAGTGGAGAGTATCGCCCCGACGCAGGAATCATACAGTTGCACGGGGAAAACATCACACACCGCCCCCCCCACCGCATCGCCCGCATGGGCGTCTCCCGGACGTTCCAGAACCTGGAGCTCTTCCCTACCATGACGACCCTGGAAAACATCCTGGTGGGACGACACCTCCACCAGCAGCACACCCCAGGGGGTGACGTGCTGCGCTCCCTTCTCTCCTTCGTCCGCCCCGGGGCGAAAAGTGAGACGGCCCAGTACCGGGCGGCGGACGAGATCATCGAATGGATGGGTTTGACACGGGTGCGGGACGTGGAGGCGGCGGGGCTCTCCTACGGACAAAAAAAACTGGTGGAGCTGGCCCGGGCCGTGGTCATGGGGCCGAAACTCCTGCTGTTGGACGAGCCGTCCGGTGGGATGAGCGCCGTCGAGAAGGCGCGTTTCGTTACGCGCATCGGGGACCTGAGAAAGAGGGCGGGCATGACCATCGTCCTGGTGGAGCACGACATGAACCTGGTGATGGACATCTCCGACGACATCGTCGTGCTGAACTTCGGGCGGGTCATCGCCCGAGGGACACCATCAGAGGTGCAGAAGCACCCGGACGTTTTATCCGCCTACCTGGGGAAGGATTACACCCATGGATGAACATCGCGGGACATCCCCCCTCCTTTCGCTTCGCGACGTCGAGACCCGCTACGACCGCCTGACGATTCTGTCCGGCGTGTCCCTTGCGGCCCGCCGGGGAGACATCGTTGCCATACTGGGGGCCAACGGGGCCGGGAAGAGCACCGTTTTGAAGACCGTTGCCGGACTCATCGACCGTCAGCCCGTTTCCGGATCGATACGCTTCGAGGGAAGGGAGATCGGCGGGATGGACGTGGAGGAGATTGTCCGGCTCGGGATCGCCTACGTCCCCGAGGGACGACAGCTCTTTTCCCGCCTGACGGTGGATGAAAACCTGCGAATGGGGGCCTACACCCGGCGGGACAAGGCCGCCGTCCGAAAGGACTACGAGCGGGTGACCGCCCTCCTGCCGATCCTGGCGGAGCGCAGGAAACAGACCGCCGGGACCCTCTCCGGCGGGGAGCAGCAGATGCTGGCCATCGCCCGGGGCCTCATGAGTCGCCCGAGGCTCCTTTTGCTGGACGAGCCGTCTTTGGGCCTCGCGCCGCTTTTGGTCGCCGATATCTTCAGGATCATCTCCGCCATAAACGACGAGGGGGTGACCATCGTCCTGGTGGAGCAGAACGCCCGCATGGCGTTATCCATCGCCGACTACGGCTACGTCCTTGAGAACGGCCGGGTGGTTCTTGAGGGGAGCCCCCACGCCCTGATGGTTGACGACCTGGTCAGACACTTCTACCTGGGTATTTCATTGAACGGAGAGGGAGCCCCGGAGGGGTAGGGCGGGGACGGTACAAAGGCCGAACTCCGAAAATACGCACAGAGGGGGGAACTTCGCAGAAAAAACGCCTGCGGTACTACCCTGCTTTCACTGGAGAACATCGCGGGGGAAAAACGCGGATCGTGTGTCCGGCGCCGGTCGAACCTTCCACTTACACCTGCATAAGAGTACATCACATTAAAAGCAGAGCTGATGGGGACACCGGCATTAACCGGAATTTAAAAATCCGTGCATACGAGAGATCACCGTAGGGAAAATAACACGGGCCTCGTCATCGGCACCGACAAGACCTCCCACCCCGACCGCTTAAGACAACACCCAAATCAAAAAACGACGTCAGACAAAACGCCGTTGCCGAATAGATCTTAATAATCCACACATATAAAAAATATCGAAGGGAAAAAGCGCCGACCGAATCGCCGACACCGACCACCGCCCCTCCCCTTGCGCGCACCGATCATGTATGCTCGCCCGAATGAAGCGCCCGTGCGCCGGCGGTTGCGTATTCCCCCGCCCGGTAGGAGCTTCTCACCAGGGGACCGGAGCGCACCGCCAAAAAGCCCATCCCCTTCGCCGCCTCACCGATTTCCTCGAACTCATCGGGGTGATAATACCGCGCCACCGGAAAGCCGTCCCTTTTCGATTGGAGATACTGACCCACCGTGAGGATGGAAACACCCGCCGTCCGGAGGTCCTCCAGGGTCCGGGTGATGTCTTCGGTCGACTCGCCGAAGCCGATCATCAGCCCGGACTTCGCGGGGAACCCGGCGCCGGATACCTCCCGGAGTAAATTGAGGGAATGAGAGTAGTCGCCCTTGGGCCGGAGCCCTTTAAAGAGCGGTTTTGCCACCTCAATATTGTGGTTGATCACATCAGGGGCGGCGGAGAAAATCCGCTCGAGGGAATTGGGTGCGGCGTGGAGAAAATCCGGGATCAACAGCTCGATCCGAGCCGACGGGGCGCACTCCCGGACGGCCCGAACCGTCTCGGCGAAATGCCCCGCCCCGCCGTCGATAAGGTCGTCCCTCGTCACCGAGGTGATCACGGCGTACGCAAGGCCGAGGGTCCCCACGGCACCTCCCACCCGCATCGGCTCATCCAAATCCAGCGGCCGGGGCGTCCCCTGGGCGACGGAGCAGTATCGGCAGTTTCGGGTGCAGGTATCACCCAGGATGAGAAACGTGGCGGTGCCGCAGCCCATGCACTCCCCCACGTTGGGGCACCTCGCCTCCATGCAGACGGTGTGAAGCCCGAATCGCTTTATGACGCCTTTCAGGCGTGCGGCGTCCTTCCCGCCGGGGATCCGAAATCGAATCCAGTCGGGGATTCTCCGTCCGTCACTCGGCGGCGTCATAGTTCAGAATCGGCTTTCGGGCGGCGGTTACGGCGTCCACCCTGCCTATCGGTGTGGTGTGGGGGGCGGTTTTTATGAGATCCGGGTCCCGCTGGGCCTCCCGGAGAATCTCCTGCATCGCCTCCACGAAACGGTCGAGGGTGGCCCTGCTTTCGGTCTCGGTGGGCTCGATCATCATGGCCCCGTGAATCAACAGGGGGAAATAGACGGTCGGGGCGTGAAAACCGTAATCGAGGATGCGCTTGGCGATGTCGTTGGTGGAAACATTGTTCGGGATACCGTGATCGCTCAGGACGAACTCGTGCATGCAGGGACGATCGATGGGGAGGTCGTAATCGGTTTTCAGGCGGTGCATGAGGTAATTCGCGTTCAGGACCGCATGTTCCGCCACCTTTCGGATCCCGTCGGACCCGAGCATCCTGATATACGTGTACGCCTTGACGCACACCAAAAAATTGCCGTAGAAGGAGTGGATGCGGCCGATACTGTCGGGACGGTCGTCGTCGAGGAAAAAGACGCCGTCTTTTTGATCGACCAGGGGCGCCGGCAGAAATGGCTCCAGCTCCTTCGTCACCCCCAGGGGACCGGCCCCGGGGCCGCCGCCGCCGTGGGGGGTGGAAAAGGTCTTGTGCAGGTTGATGTGCATCAGGTCGAACCCCATATCGGTGATTTTCGCCTTTCCCATAACGGCGTTCAGGTTCGCCCCGTCGCAATAAAACAGCGCACCGTGATCCTTCAGGATTTTTGCGATCGTCAGGATGTTCCGGTCGAAAAGACCCAGGGTGTTTGGACTGGTCAGCATCATGGCCGCCACGTCATCGTCCATCATGTCCGAGAGGGCTGTCACGTCCACGTCTCCCGTTTCGCTCGAGGGCACCTCCCGCACCTCGAACCCACACATGTTCACCGACGCCGGATTCGTGCCGTGGGCCGAGTCCGGGATGAGGATGGTCGTCCGTCCCTCCTTCTTTTTTTCGAAATACTTCCTGACAACCATCACTCCCGCCAGCTCGCCGTGAGCCCCCGCCGCGGGCGAAAGCGTAAAGCGATCCATGCCGGTTATGCGGCAGAGATACCCGCCCAATTCATACAGCACCTCGAGCGCCCCCTGGGAGAGAGAATCGGGGGTTAAGGGGTGGAGAGTGGCGAAACCGGAAAGAGACGCCGTCTTCTCGTTTATCTTCGGATTGTATTTCATGGTGCAGCTTCCCAGAGGATACATGCCGCTGTCCACGCCGAAGTTCATCGTGGAAAGCTCCGTGTAGTGGCGCACCACGTCCACCTCCCCCACATCGGGGAGATGAATGCCGTTATTAAGATATTTTTTCGGTATCTCGTCTTCTTCGGGAACATCCCAGCGGGGAGGTTCCCAACCTGAAACACCGGGGGTGTCTATATCAAAAATTGTCTTCATGATTTATGACTTTACTTCTGTATAATCGATAGCTTCAGGACGTGAGGGACGCCTTAAGATCAATCGCCAGAGCGTCGATGTCGGGTGGAGCATTGAGTTCGGTACAGGCCAGAAGGAGGCAATCGGTCAAATCGGGATAATCGTCCTCCAGGAGAATCCCCACGAGATACCCCTTGTCAAAAAGCGCGTCCCGGATTTTTCTAGCATTGTTCACCCGCACCACGAACTCATTGAAGTACGGTGCATCGAAGACCGGCGTCACTCCGATCTCAGACAGGGTGCGTTTCAGCAATCCCGCAAGCCGATGGTTGAGGATCGCCATATCCCTTAAGCGGCTTCCCAACAGGGCCAGGTACACTTGAGCCCTCAGTGCGCAGAGGCCCTGGTTGGTGCAGATGTTCGAGGTGGCCCGATCCCGGCGGATATGCTGCTCCCGGGTCTGGAGGGTCAGGACATAGGCATCGTTTCTTTTGCTGTCCGTGGTCTTTCCCACCAGCCGCCCGGGCATCTTTCGCATGAACCGGTTTTTCGCAGAAAGAAAACCGAGACAGGGCCCCCCGAACCCGACCGGGTTTCCGAACGCCTGGGCCTCGCCGCAGACGATATCCGCGCCCAGAGACCCCGGGGATTTCAGAAGCGCCATGCTCAGAGGCTCTGTCACCACAACGATCAGGTTCGTTTTCGTACCCGAGAGCTTTCCAGCAATCGCCTCCACATCCTCGATGGAGCCGAAATAGTTCGGGCTCTGCACGATTACGGCACCGGTCTCATCATTCAGTCTCGCCGCGATGTCCGCAAGACTCGTCACACCACCGGCTGCGGGGACGGTGACGACCTCCAGATCGTTCGCCCACCCGTAGGTGGAGAGCACCTCCCGATAGCGGGGATTGACCGCACTGCTTATGACGAATCTTGTTTTCTTGTTGTCCCGAACGCTCATCAGGGCCGCCTCTGAAAGCGCCGTCGCCCCGTCGTACATGCTGGCGTTGGTCACTTCTGTTCCGGAGAGCCTGCACATCATCGTCTGGAATTCAAAAATCGCCGTCAGGGTTCCCTGACTCACCTCCGGCTGGTAGGGGGTATAGGCGGTGTAGAATTCGCTCCTGTTTGCCAATTGATCCACCACGGGGGGAACATAATGTAGATACGCGCCGCCCCCGGCGAAGACCGACAACCGCCGATTCCCATCGGAAAGCCGGGAGAGAAGCATATCCGCCTCGATTTCACTGAGTGCCTCCGGGAGATCCACCGCCCCTATATGCTTGATCTCTTTCGGGATGTCGGAAAAAAGGCCGTCGAGACTTGTAACACCGATGAGCTCCAGCATGTCCTCGGTGTCTTTTTTCGTTGTGGGAATAAAGCTCATGGCTCTATTCTTCCTCCTCCATCGATTCGATGAACGCTGCGTATTCTTCGGCGTCCATCAGCTCTTCCAGCTCATCATCGTTCTCGATTTCGATCTTGAAGATCCAGCCCTCACCGTAGGGATCGTCGTTTACCATCTCCGGCGAGTCCTCCAGTTCTTCGTTTATCTCGACAATCGTACCGGTCAACGGGGCGTATACATCCGAAACGGCCTTGACCGACTCCACCACGGCAACTTGTTCCCCCTGGCCGATTTCGATATCCACCTCGGGCAGTTCCACATACACGATATCGGTGAGCATTTCCTGCGCGTAATCAGTAATGCCGCACACCCCCACAGAGCCTTCCATGCGAACCCATTCATGCTCTTCGGTATACTTAAGGTCCTTGGGTATGTCACTCATTCCGATTCCTCCAGATACATATTTGAAAATAATGTACTATGTATAATATCCCTTCGCAATGATTATTTTCAGCGTTCACCCGTTGTATGCGTACAGGGGTCGGGGGACGATTTCCGCGTCCCTCGGCCTACCGCGCATCATCACGGAAAGACGCTCACCCACACCGACCGATCCCCGCTTCACCAAGGCCAGCGCAATGCCCACCTTGAAGGTGGGGGAAAACCCGCCGCTGGTGATCACGCCGATCTCCTCTCCGTCCCGTGCGACCGGATACCCATCCCGGGGAACGCCCCTGTCTCTCATCCTGAGACACACGATCTCCCTGGGCGCACCCCGCTCCTTCTGGGACGTCAATACGTCCCTTCCGATATGGGAGTCTTTTGAATTGACCAGCCACCCCAGGCCCGCCTCGACGGGGCTGATCTCTTCCGTCAGCTCATGTCCATAGAGGGAATACCCGGCCTCCAGCCTCAGGGTATCCCGGGCGCCCAGGCCAACGGGAACAAGGCCGAAGGGCTTCCCCGCATCCAAGAGTCGATTCCAGACGGATACGGAGGCGGATACCGGCATATAGAGTTCGTATCCCCGCTCGCCGGTGTAGCCGGTCATGGAGAGCATCACCGTCTCGCCATCGAGGGTCGTCTCCAGGGAATAGAATCGCCTCAATCCCTCGCTACCCGCATCAGGGAACACCGCCTTCATGATATCCGGTGACATCGGCCCCTGGACGTCGATCTTGGCGGTCTCGTCCGACACATCGACGATCTCCACCCCGGATGACGGGGCGTGTCCGCGCATCCATGCGAGGTCCGTATCCTTTCGGGACGCATTTACCACCAGGAAAAAGTCGTCGACATCCCGCATGTAGATGAACAGGTCGTCCACCGTGCCGCCCCGCTCGTTGACCAGGCACGAATACATGGCCTTCGACGGCTCCAGGCGATTGATGTCCGTGGGGATGAGGCCGGAAAGGAGCGACGCCGCGTTCGGTCCTTTGACGATGAACTCCCCCATGTGACAGATATCAAATATCCCGGCACGCTCACGTGTGGCGTTGTGCTCTTCGATGATGGAGCTATAGAGCACCGGCATCTCCCAGCCGGAAAACTCCACCATCTTGGCGCCCAGCCTGATGTGCTCGCTATGAAGTGCCGTGTGTTTCATGGTCTTTCTTTGTTCGTGTGTCCCAAAGATGCAGAAATAACCGTGCGTATCACACGATGCTATGATTACCGCTTCATCCGTCTGATGCACAGCTCCACGGCACGAAGCAGCGGATCGTGAACCTCGCTCACCGCCGGGCAATAGGCCAGCTCCAGGCGGAGAAGATCCGAAAGGGCGATCCCATATTCCAGGGCCATCCCGATAATGTTCACCCGCCACGCCGCACCATTCGACCCCACGACCTGTGCGCCCAGCGCTTTGCCGGTCGCCGAATCTCCCACCACCTTGACGGCGATCTCGTCTGACGCCCCCATGTAATCCGGGAGCGCCTTCATCTTTATCTTTCCGACTGCGGGCGTATATCCCCGGCCGACGGCCTCGGCCTCCGAAAATCCCGTTCCCGCAACCTCCAGCCCCCCGATCTTCGTCACGAACGTCCCGGCGGTTCCCCGGTAGGCCTCGTCGCCGCCGGCGGCGTTCCCTCCCGCCAACGTCCCCTGCTTGTAGGCGGACGTGGCAAGACGGATATACGTTTCTTTTCCGTCGATGACCGACCGTGGGACGATACAATCGCCGGCGGCGAAGACGTCCGGGGCGCTGGTATTCAGGCGCTCGTCCACCACGACGCCGTTTTTCCCGCACTCGATGCCGGAGCGTTCGGCAACGGCGACATTCGGGGCGAATCCCACGGCCAGAATCCCCAGATCCGCCCGAATCTCCTCACCGGCCACCGTCACCCCGCAAAACCGGGGCGCGCCGTCCTTCGTTTCCGACAACACGCCGTTCACCATCGCCCCGACGCGTCGGGAGATCCGAGTCCCCTCAAGATACGCATCGACGTGTTTCGCCATGTCATCGTCCAGGACCCCGGGAAGGAGCTGATCTTTTCCCTCCAGCACCATCACCGATGACATCCGCCGGGAAAGCGCCACGGCGGTTTCCAACCCGATGGCCCCCGCCCCCACAACCACCGCGGAACCGGCCCCGGACAGCTCCTCCTCAAGCGCTTCCAGGTCGTCCGGAGTCGTCAGGGTAAACAGACCCCTTCCTGTCACGTCGGCCGCCCCCTCGATAGGGGGGATCACCGGGCGATATCCCGTTGCGATGATCGCTCGATCATACGGGACGCGTTCATTCCGTGTGATGACCGATTTATTCTCCGTATCGATGGAAACCACATGTTCCCTGATACGGCTTACCTTCATACGCGACAGGCCGATGTCCTGAACCAGGCCCGCTGATTCTATCATCCCCTCCAGGGCGTAGGGAAGACCACACGCATGGGTGAGATCGTGAGACTTTGGATCTATGACTGTGATGCCCGCCTTCGGATTCGTCCGTTTTATGGACATGAGGGCGGCGTATCCCGCCGAGCCGAGACCGATGATCACAATGTCAGTCACGTCATGCTTTCAGTAACTATAGCGAAATGCTGATTCCTCACCGAACACCCGACATCGACACGCAGCTTCAGCGGGGTTCATTTTGAATCGTCGAAAAGCAGTGTAAAACACCTGAAAAAAATGTCAAGGCTTTTTCTATTTTTCTCCTCGGACAGAGGGACACTACTTCATTCCCTCCCTCCCCCTCAATCACCGCCGGTATGGCGCGGCTATCGGTGATGGCGGTCTTCGGATTCCTTCGACCCCGGGGATCGGTCGCTCCCTTCAGCGGCCTCCTTCGCCTTTTCGGCCCTGTTGAGGCTCTCCCTGAGGGCCCGCAGCTCCTCCAGCGACGCCCCGGCGGGCGCCGAGGGATTTCCGTACGAGCGGGGGAGATCCACAATCATATCACCGCTGCCCCAGGCGGCGGGGCTTCCCGTATCCGACTCATCGCATGTCCAGGCGCTGGGGCTTCCCAGCCACTCGTCGTACCCTGTCGGGTCGTCATCGAGGGTCAGGCTGGGCGGCTCCACCACGACCATATCCGGGAAGCAGGCGGACATAACGATGCCGCACACCAAAACACCCGCCCCGAGTACCAACACAAGAATCGGTTTGTGTATGCTCATCATTCGTCTCCATACCTGTTCTGTTTCGGGATCATTCGAGCCGTGCTATTCTTCGGACGGCCCCGGGCCGGCGTCATTTTTGGGAATAAACGACACGACCGAGCTCATCTCGGGACCCACAACTACCGGTTCGCCCACGCTCCCGCCGTGCCCGTCCACGGTCATGAAGCGTACCTCCCCCTCCCGGACGACGAGCCTCACCTCCCCGGTGTCGGCGGTTGTTTCCAAAACTGAGAGCGAGAACTCGGCGCCGTCGTCGGCGGGAACCGCCACGGCCGCGCCGGAAATGAGGGCGAATCCGTGGTCGGCGGGCCTCGCCGAAGCACTGCACGATACGCAGCCGCGGACCACCTCGACGACGATACGGCTCTTGTCGTACTCCTTGAGGACCTCCACGCCGCCGATCCCGGCGAAGTCCGCGATGCGAATCTCGGTGTCGGGATCGAGGCGGACCAGGTGTTTCCCGTCCATAAAGAGGGTCATGGTGCCCTTTTCCGACGTCTTCAGGCGGTGCCCCGGCAGCAGGTACATGCCGCTCACCACCCTGTTCCAGGAATCGGTGGATTCATCGAAGAAATATCCGTTGTGAAAAACGTCGATCACGGAACCTTCCAAAATCCCCTCTCCCACGGCACCCGAGGGAAAGAGAGACAGCGCCGCGATCAGGGCGCAGAGAAGCATGATCCGTCGTATCACTGCCGGTTTTTCCAGCATACATACCTCCCTTTTTTCATGTATACGGTACTTCGCACCACCCGGGGAGCGGTGTTCGCACTTCCGGGATGACATCTCGATCACCGAGCGTCGCGCAAACGCCGGTGGAGGGTGTATGGAGATGGGAGCATGAGGGTGAGCCGAAACGAGCGGGGCGAGCCGGAAATCTGCGGTGTCGGTCCGGCGGTCGTCGCATGATGGATGGTTCATACTACCCGTTTTCCCGGGCGAATACAATAAGGAAATAGTTATCCATAAAAACGTCTTTTCACAGCACCCTCCGGCGCACCCGACGCCGGCGGTTTCCTGTGCCTGTTTTCGGTTGTCAGTCCGGTCATTATCTGGTACAAAATAGGTACTGTTTAATATCACAGCCAGGAGTAGACATATGAATGTACAGTTCGACTATCAAAAAAGAATTGAAAAGATACATGAGGAGATGGAGAAGGAGGGGATCGACTTGCTCGTGGCCACCCGGCCCAAGAGCATCAACTACATCGCCGGGGCCTTCGTCCCCTGGCGGAGCGTTGTCCTCGTCTCCCGTGACGGGTACGTGGGGCTGAACACGATCCTCCACGACTACGCCCGGGTGTCCGATGAATCGTGGCTTTCCAACATCACCCCCACCGGCCCCGCGCCGGGGATGGAGCTGTGGGAGGTGACGGTGCGCCAGATAATTGAAAACGGCCTCGATAAAGGCGTCATCGGCATCGAGCTGGGCCACTCCCCCCGGATCATGACCGGCTGGATCATGGCGACGGAGAGGGATTACCTCGTCGAGTCGCTGCCCAAGGCGACCTTCACAAACGCCTGCCCCGTGACGGACCGGGCCCTCTATATCAAGGAGCCGGGGGAAGTGAAGCTCCTTCGCCAGGCATCGGCCATCGCCGACGCCGGGCAGGAGCGGGTCCGGGAATCGGTGAGGATCGGCATGAGCGAGACGGAGATCGCCGGCATCGCGGAGTTGGAGCTCAGAAAGAAGGGCAGCGAGTTTCACTGGGCGGTGACCGGCTCGACGGAGATCGCCTCGGGCTACCGCTCATGCTACCCCATGGGCGGCTGCAACCCGGCGTCGGAAAAGCTCGTCCAGCGGGGCGAGACGTTGATGGTGGACATCCACCCCACCTACCGGCACTACTACGCGGACCTGGCCCACAACTACATCCTGGGAAAACCGACCCCCGAGCAGCAGAAGCTCTCCGACGCATATACCAGCGCCGTGGAGCTTCTGGTGTCGTCCTTCAAGGCGGGCTCGAAGATCGGCGACGTCTTCAAAACCGTCAACGAGGAGCTCACACGCACAGGATACGCCCCCTACACCGTCCCCTGCTACGGCCACGGCATCGGCATCATCGGCCACGAGTGGTATCCGGCGATCATGGACAACGACGAATTCCGGGACATCGTTCTGGAGGAGAACGTGGTGGAGGTGGCATTCATGCAGATGAACGTGCCCGGGGTGGGGGGCATGCGCCTGGAAGCCAACGTCCTGGTGACGGCCGCCGGCGGCGAGATGCTCCATAAAACCCCCCTTCGGCCCACGGTGCTGGACCTGTAAGGACGCGCAAAGCACACAACCGCCGTTACGATACCAACTGGTGATACACACGGGGAGGGGGGGCGCCCCCCTTCCCCTCCCGCTTTTCAAACCGAAACCTGAGCGAGTGATGTGATGACCACCGATCCCCGCCTCCCGTCCCCCATCGTCGATTTTCATGTCCACCTCTTTCCCGACAAGATGTTCGACGCCATCTGGGAGTACTTCTCCAAGGGCTACGGCTGGGACGTACTCTACCAGTACTACTACCGGGAGACCATCGAATACTTGCGGCAAAACGGCGTGGGGCCCATCGTCTATTCCAATTACGCCCACAGGACCGGCGTGGCGAGGGGCCTGAACGAGTGGAACAAGGACGTCCTTTCCGAATACGACGATCTTTATTGTTTTGCCGCCTTCCACCCCGAGGACGACGACGCCCTCGATTACACAAAAGCCATCATAGACCACCCCCGGGTCCTGGGCTTCAAGCTCCAGCTCCTGGTGATGCCCTACTACCCCTGGGACGAGCGGTTTTTCAGGCTCTACGACCTGGTGATGAAAAAGGGAAAGCGGATTCTCTTCCACGTGGGAAACGGTCCTGTGGGACACGAATTAGTGGGGGTGGAAAACTTCAAGAAACTCCTTGCCAGATACCCCGACATCCCCGGCAACATCGCCCACATGGGGGCGCTGGAATACGGGGCGTTCTACGATCTGTTGGACGATCACCCAAATTTGTACATGGATACGTCGTTCGTCTTCTGCCCGGACATGGAAAACGGCTGCGACCTCCCGCCGGAAAAGCTCGCCGCAAAACAGGACCGCATCCTCTACGGATCGGACTTCCCCAACCTCATCTTCCGCCGCGAGTCGGAGATCGAAGAGCTCCTGTCGTTCAATTTTTCGGATGAATTCTACCGGAAGGTCTTTCGGGATAACGGGCTGGGGTTGATAGGATAGATAAATGTCTTATCTCGAAATCAGGCCTTTTGATTTTTGATAATCATAGGTTTCAAAAAGGAAATCAGAAATAGTTTTGGCTGCGTTTACAGCAAGCTTAGCATGATGTTTTGTAGGCCGATATGTTGTCCCATGGGAATCACTCATGATATTCCTCATTGGTGCAAGACCAGAAACAATACTGATTAAACCAGTTAAAACTTGACGAAGAGAATCACTAACATCTTCTCGACTTGGATCTAAGTTGAGATGTTTCTGTAACTGTCTAAACATCTTTACGAGATTACCTTCAAATCGATCAGAAGCTCCGGTGATATCTTCTTGGATGGCTAAGATAACTGTTTCCAATAATGACCTTGCGTTTGTAATAGCACCATTATAATCGCCTTCAGAGATCTTTCTATCGCACTTTGCTATATGTTCCTCAATAAAATGGAGTGTTAATTTTGGCAAACCATCTTGTTTTATTGTGAGATCAACAGATGTTCCTCTTATATCACGAATGATATTTTTTTTACCCTCAATAATAATCTCATATCCATCATATTCGAGGTATCTATTTAAGTAATCAACCGCTTCTTCACTAGTATGTTCAAAATCTAGAAAATGTATCGGTTCAAGAGAAACTAAAATTATTTCTTTAAGCGTTTCCGTTCCATTTTCTGATTCGATTCTACTTATGGCATATTGCCAGCGTGAAGGGAAACCTCTGCCGTAAGAATCATCCCAACCAAAATTGTTAAAAAATTTTACGAGTTCAGGACCAGTACGATATGGTGCTATGCATTCACCATTAATTGTTTTATTACCAGTTATGATACACCCTAAGGCAGATATTGTTTTATCTGATATAAACAATTTTATAAGCCTTATTTTCTCAAGTGGATTAAAAACTAAATATCGAATGAGAAATCAGGATTGAAAGTTATAGTTAGTAAACTCCCCCTCCTCGAGCAGAGTATAGTGATACTTCCCCCACCCCCAGCGGCCGGTGTTGATGTAGAGGCACGGGAATCCGTCGTCGGGCGATGCCGTTACCTGGGCGTGGTAGTGGCCGATCACCACGCCGTCGTACCCCTCCGCTTCCTTCTCCCGGCAGAACTCGATGACGTGATCCGACGCGGCGTACTCTTGTGACATCTCCTCGCTATGCTCCCTCCTGCTGAGCCTTCCCATGATCGTGCCGATGAGCTCAACGGGCCAGGCCGGGGCGAGAAACGTCACCAGCCAGATGACCGGGCTTCGGAGTATCCACCTCAGCAGCCGCGTGCCGATGTTTTTTTTGTTGATCTGGTCGCCGTGGGTGATAAAAAGACGTAAACCCTGGAGGGTCACCTCCGCGCCCTCGGGATAGACCACTGCGCCTGTGAGCCGTTTGAAAAGCCCTCCCATGAAGAAATCGTGATTCCCCTCGAAAAAGTGGATGGAGACGCCCCGGTGATATAAGGCCTCCAGGCGGGACATCACCGGGCGGTAGCGCTTTGGGATGGAGTAGTTATTAATCCAGACGTCAAAGAAGTCGCCCACGATGAAAAGCGCGTCGACACCCTTCCCATCATCGATCTTTCGCAATTCGCCGTCCAGAAAGGCGAGCATCGCCCGGTAGTTTTCATCTTCCGGGTCCTTCAGGTGGGCGTCGGAGATGAAGAGCGCTTTCCGGTAATCGACGTGCATGATTGAGGTTATTCGTCGGTTTTGGTCGTCTCTGTTTTTTCTTTCCCGTCCGGGTCCGGCTTCTCCGGCGGCGTCTCGTCCTCGTCGTCGTCCTCTTCGATTTCCGCGGGCTTCTTCCCGAAGAAATACGCCACCAATATGCTGACCCCGTAGAGAATTATCAGGGGGCCGGCCATCATGAGCTGGGTGACCACGTCCGGCGGCGTCAGCATGGCGCCCACCACGAAGATGCCCAGCAGGGCATACCGAGAATATTTCAGCATCATCCTGTGGTTCACCAGCCCCAGCCGGGCGAGGACAAGGGTGGCCAGGGGCATCTCAAAGACAACCCCGAAGGCGATGAGAAGCTTCGCGGCCAAGGAGAGGTATTCCTTGATGGAGGGCAGCGGCTTGATGACTTCGCTGGCGTAGTTTCCGATGAGAAACTTGAATCCCCAGGGGAACACCACGAAATAGCCGAAACAGGCGCCGCCCACAAACAGGACGGCGGAAATGATCGCCACCGGGATGAGGATCGTGCGCTCCTTCTTGTAGAGACCGGGGGAAATGAAGGCCCATATCTGGTACATAATATAGGGCGACACAAGAAAGACCCCGGCCAGGAGGCCCACCTTCAGGTAGGTGAAAAACCCCTCGGTGACGCCGGTGTAGATGAGGTGGGTCCCCTCGGGCAGCGTATCCACCAGGGGCTGCATGATGTAACCATATATATCTTCGGCCTTCCAGTAGCAGGCGGCAAACCCAAGGGCCGCCGCCACGATGATCTTGAGCAGCCGGCTGCGAAGCTCCTCCAGGTGTTCGAGGATGCTCATGGTCGCGCCGTCTTCAAGGATATCGCGCTTTTTCCCTTCGGTACCGCTCTCTTTTTCTTCCGCGTTGTTCTTTTTTTCTTCGTCGGCGTTTGCCAAGCTGCCCCCCCGCTACCCTTTCAGTTCCTTGTCGCCGCCCGGAGCCTTTTTCGCCTCATCCGGTGCGGCCGTGTCTTTCGTATCCTGATCCTGCGCGGTTGTTTCCGCCTGTTTTCCAGCGTCCGCGCCGGCTTTTTCGGCGGATGAATCTTCCTTCGGCGCGCCCTTCTTGGCGGCTTCCTTCTTCGCCCGCTCCTTCTTTTCCCCCTCCTCCATCATCTTGTCGAAGACCTTGCTGGGATTGACGGTATCCCGCACCCCGTCCATGGCTTTTCGAAGCTCAGAAAGCCCCTTGCCGACGGTCTTTGCCAATTCCGGGAGCTGTTTCGGCCCCAAAATCAACAGGGCGATGACCAGGATGATGATAATCTCCTGGGTGCTGATGCCGAACATATCCTCACCTCCAGAAGAGAATCATACGGGCTTTTATGCCGGGTGTCAAGGCCTATACCGACGGGAACCGGTTTACTTTTCGGAAGAAAGCGGTATGATAGAAGATACGAAATGAAAGGAGATACACTATGAATCGATATGTGCGATATCTACCGATAATTCTATCGCTGTTTCTCATCGTGCTGGCCGCCTCCCCGGCGGCGGCGACTGATGTGGAAAAATACACACTCCCCAACGGACTGACCGTCATCCTCGCCCCGGACCCGTCGTCGTTTGCCGTGGCCATGAACGTCTGGGTGGGGGTGGGAAGCTTTGACGAGGACCCGGAACAATCGGGCATCGCTCACTTCACCGAGCACCTCCTGTTCAAGGGGTCCGACACCCTGGGCCCCGGAGAGGGGGCCGCCGTCATCGAGGCGTGCGGCGGTTTCATGAACGCCCACACGTCGCTTGATTGCACCGTGATCGATGCGACGGTCTCCAGCAGGTTTCTCGAAACGATGATCGCGGTCGTTGCCGATCACGCCCTCTTCGCCACGTTCCCTGAAGACGAGGTGGATCGAGAGCGGCTGGTGGTCCTGGAGGAGATCTGCATGATCAACGACGACCCGGGGAGAACTCACCTCTGGACGCACTTCGCAGACGCCTTTGTCGATCATCCCTACTCCCGCCCGATCCTCGGAACCAGCGAAATCGTCTCCTCCATCACCCGGGACGAGCTGTATCGGTTCTACCGAACCCACTATGTACCCGAGAACATGGTGGTGGTGCTGGCCGGAGATTTCGACACGAAAGAGGCGAAAGAGCTGATCAAGACATATTTCGGCGCGACCGATCGGGACGGCGCACCGGATAAACAGCAATACGACAATCCCATGAACTCAGGCCTCGTGGTGGACGGCCTGAACGAACGGGTGGAGATCGCCCGACTGATTATGGGATTCAACATCCCCCCCATCACCGACGACGATCTCTACGCCCTGGACGTGTCGTCCCATATTGTGGGGGACGGCACCGGCTCCCGACTCTATCGACGGCTGGTGGACGAGGAGCGCCTGGCGTACGGGGTGGATACCTACTCATACACCCCCAACGAGGCGGGGCTGTTCATGGTCACCGCGTCTCTGGAATCCGCTCACATCCCCGAGGCGGTGGAGCTGATCATCCGGGAGATGCGGGGCCTGGTCATACATCCCGTGACCGATACGGAGCTTGAGGCCGCGAAGACCGCCTTTTTCGCCGATTTCATCTACGGCAAGGAAACGGTGGAGGGGATCGCCGAGTCTTTGGGGTTTTTCGAGTCGGCCCTGGGGGACGTGAGCTTTGAAAAAAAATACCTGGGCGAGGTAACACGGTTGACGGATAGAGACATCACATCCGTGGCGGACCGCTACTTCACCCGGGACAACCTGACCATAACGTTCATGCTTCCCCCGGATGAGTCGGTGCCGGAGATGATCGACGCCGTGACCGGGGCCGTCGACGCCGCGTTTGAGGGGGGAGAGGCGCCCGTCGTCGCCGTCGAGGAGCCGATCCTCGAGGAGGGCCCCCTGGGATACCGGGTAGTACTTCCCAACGGTGCGGTGCTGGTCATTCGGGAGGATCACGACCTTGAGGTGGTGGCGGTCATCGCCGCCTTCAACGGCGGGGGACTGTCGGAAACAAAAGAGACCAACGGCGTCAGCAACATGCTGGCCCTGATGTGGGACAAGGGAACGGAAGACGACACGGCCCGGGCCTTGACCGAGCGGGCGGACGACATCGCCGGGAGCTTTTACGGTTTTTCCGGGCGAAACACCTTCGGCCTGAAGGGGGAGTTTCTCTCCATGTATGACGAGGAGGGATTCGATCTCTTCTTCGAGATGCTGCTTTCCCCCTCCTTCGATACCGACGAGTTGGAAAAGATACGGGAAAAGGTGATCGCGGGGAAAAAGGTGAAGGACGAGGATCCCTTCTCTGTTGTGGCCACGACCTTCCGGGAGGCCCTCTATAATGGTCACTCCTACGGCTTTACCATTGAGGGGGAGCTGGAAAACATCCGTGATATCAGCCGGGAGGATCTTATTGCCTATTACGAGCACTTCGTCGTTCCCTCGAACATGGTCATCGCCGTCTCCGGAGACGTGGACCCGGAGAAAATCCTCTCTGACGTGATGGACGCCATCGGCGATATGCCCGCATCCGAAAAACCGGTCATCGAAAGAACGGAGCCCTCGCCGCCGAGATCTCCCGTCCGGGTGTCCAAGCACATGGACGACAAGGAGCAGACCCACCTGTTGATCGGATTCCTGACGGCGCCCTTCACGAGCGAGGACTCCTATCCGCTGGAGGTCCTCTCCATGATTTTATCGGGACACGGCGGGCGGCTGTTCGTCGCCCTCCGGGAGGAACAGGGGCTGGCGTATTCGGTGCACGCCTTCAGCCAGGGCGGGGTGGATCCGGGATTTTTCGCGGTCTATATCGCCACCGCTCCGAAGAACGAGAAAACAGCCGCGGACGGCATGATGGAAGAGCTTTCACGGATCAAAAACGAGCCGGTGACGGAAGAGGAGCTTCTCCGGGCGCAGGTCTTCCTGGTGGGCCAGCACGACCTGGGCCTCCAGGCGAATATCGACATGGCCACCTCCATGGCCCTCAACGAGCTGTACGGATTCGGGTATGATTTCGACCTGCAATACGGCGACAAGATCATGGCGGTGAGCATAGACGACATTCGGAACGTGGGTGAGCGCTATCTCGATTTCAAGAGCCTCGTGGAGGTGACCGTCGGCCCCTGAGGATTTTGACCCTGGGGATTCTGTCCTTTGACGGAAAACATCAGAATCGACGCCGCCAGCGCAAACATCGCACCGAGAAGAAACGCCGATCGGGATCCCAAAAAATCCCACATGAATCCAAAGATAAGACTCGCCGGGAAGGCGGCCAGGCCCACCGTCAGGTGGAAAAAGCCGAAGGCCGTCCCCCGGCTTTCCTCGGAGACCAGCTCCGCCATGAACGCCCGCTCTGTCCCCTCAGTCAGACCGTAATAGATGCCATACACGCCGAAGAGCACCCACACACCCACAGCGCTCTCAGTAGCGGCGAATAACGCATAAATCACCGCGTACACCAGCCATCCGGCCAAGATAGTCTGCTTTTTCCCCTTCCGATCGGCCAGCATGCCCCCCGGGATCGATGTCGTGCTTTTCACCACGTGCAGGACGATCCAGATGACCGGGATGTGGATCATTTTTATGCCCGCGTCCGTCGCCTTGAGGAGAAGAAACGCATCCGACGCGTTCCCAAGAGAAAACAGCAGCACCGCCGCAAGGTATCGCTTTACCGTCTCATCAAGGGAGGAAAATCCCCGGACCGGAGGAAGATCCTCCGCCTTTTTTTCAACCGGGACCTCCCTGACGAGGAACCCGACAATCAACAATACGACGACCCCAGGAATCGCCGAGAGAAGAAAGAGGGTGCGAAGATCATTCCCGATATGCGGAAGAATGAGAACCGCCGCCAGGGGTCCCGCCACCGCCCCGGCATGATCCAGCGCCCGTTGGAATCCGAACGCCGTCCCCCGTCGTTCCGACGACACCGAATCGGCGAGCAGGGCGTCCCTGGGCGCGGTCCTGACGCCCTTGCCGACCCGGTCGGAAAACCGAAGAAGCATGACGTGCCACCAGGTGCCGGCGATTCCCATCAACGGCCTGACGATGTTGGAGAGGGTATACCCGAAGACGAATATCGGCTTTCGCTTGCCCAGGGTGTCGGACATTCGACCCGAGAAATACTTGAGAATCGCGGAAGTGCTCTCCGCGACACCTTCTATTGCACCCAGCACCGTTCCCCCCACCCCCAATACAACGGTGAGGAAAACGGGCAGGAGGGGATATATCATCTCCGAGGCGAAATCGTTGAAAAAGCTGACAACCCCGAGATAAAAGACATTTCGACCGCCGAGAGTCCCGGTATCTTCAAGCGTTTTTTTACGAAGAGTCATGCCATTGTCCTGCTATTTTTGCGGGCCGGGCGCCTTTCCGTTTCCCCCCCGATCCGTTTCGGAACATCATATCACGACAACAGTATTTCGTGACTACAAAATCTCATTTATCGAACATCCGGAGAACACGGTATATTCTGAGCAGATTTAAAATTGCTGGAACATCTCCCGACTCCATGGGGTCATACACGGTAACGGAGATTACCCTTGAAAAAACATTTCTTTGTATGGTAATATAAGAGATTATCACTCATAAGGAGATACCCCATGTGGAACCGGAATACCATCTTCCACAGGTTCGGATACGTTGTTTTGCTCACGTGTGCCGTTATGCTGTCGTCATGCGTCACCTATACCACCATCGGCACCTCGCGGATGCCCTCCCCCGACCAGGAAATGGCCAACGCATATACCCAGGCGGACAACGCCTTCCGATCCGGTCGATACACAGAGGCCCTGGAGGGATATCTCGATTATATCAACGACTATTCCCCCAACACACTGACCGACAACGCCCTGAACAAGGCCGGAGACATCTACCGCGCCCGGGGAGAGCTTTCCTCGGCCCAGTCGATGTATCTTAGAATCATACAGGACTTCGTCTATTCAGACAGCTATACCGACGCCCGCTACAAGCTGGGACAAATATACTACTCCCAGGGACGATACTCCGACGCCATCAATATGCTCACCTCGCTGGTGGACGAGCCCGGCACCGGCGCCGCCACCACCGCAACATACAATACCCTGGCAAAAAGCTACATGATGCTCGGGGAATATTACCACGCCGTTTTCTGGTTCAACGAGGCGGCCCGATCCACCTACGAGGTGTCGGTCAAGGAGGAGGCCCAGGAAAACATCAAGCTGCTCCTTGAAAATTACCTGGATGAGGATGAGCTGGAAGACATCGCCGACGAATACGACGACACCCCCGCGGGGGGATACGCAGCCTATATCCTTGCCCAGCGGTACATCGCCCGGGGAGACCTGGACGACGCTCGCACAGAGTTGCTGAAAATCGTCCGCACCCAGCCGGACCATGAATACTACTACGAGGCCCAGGGGATGCTCAAGGAAACCCAGGGCATGCCGTATTCTTCCGAGATATCCGTGGGCGTTATCCTGCCCCTCTCGGGCCGGGCCTCGGTCTTCGGCCGGAAGGTCAGAAACGGCCTGGAGCTGGCCTCCGGCGCCCTCGGCTATACCGACGGCCCGAAAATCAGGCTGATCTTCAAGGACTCCGCCGGAGACGAGGACACCGCCTCGTACGCCGTCAAGGAACTCGCGCGAGACGAAGATGTGGTGCTCATCATCGGCCCCATGCTTAAGGACACGGCCCTGGCCGCCGCACGAGAGGCACAGTTGCAGGGCATCCCCATCATCACCCTGACGAAGGAACAGAGCATCACCGACCTGGGAGATTACGTGTTCAGAAACTTTCTGACCAATCCGGACGAAATATCGGGCCTGGTCAGATATGTAGTGCAGGGAAAGGGCCTGTGCCGTTTCGCGATACTCTACCCGGATGACGCATACGGACAGGAAATGAAGGAGCTGTTCAGCCGGTACGTGGGATATTACGGCTGCAGCATCGTGGGAGAGTATTCCTACACCGGAGAAACCGCGGACTTTCGCTCGGTCATCAAGGACCTCCTTGACCTCACCGGAAGCACGAAGAGCGCCACAACCTTCGACGCCCTGTTCATACCCGACTACTACAACACCGTGGGAACCATCATCCCCTACGTCTACTACTACAACCTGAAAACGGTTACATTATTGGGAACCGACGGCTGGAATGATCCCGCGATTCTGGACATCGCCGGAGATTTCATGATCGGCTCCTACTTCGCCGACGCCTTCACCCCCGACAGCGACGATCCCGCCATCAAAAGCTTCGTCGAGGATTTTACCTCGATCTTCGGCTTCAAGCCGGGCGTCCTGGAGGCATACGGGTATGATACCGTCAAGATGGTCCAGTATCTCATCAGGTCACAGGGCGTCGACGGCCGTGACGACATGAGAGAGGCGCTCCTCTCTATCAGGGGATATGAGGGAGTAACCGGATATACGACCATCGAGCGAAACGGCGACTCCACCAAGGATCCGCTGATCCTCACCGTGATGGAATCGGAAGCCGAGCGCACCATGACCATTTCTGAGGAGCCGGAAGAGGGCGTCGCCATAGCCTCCGAGCTGAACGAAGACGCCGCCACCGAGTTCGTCATCGTGGAAGTTCCCGATTCCCGCAGATACTAACATGCATTCTTCCCGTCGCGCATCGGAGGGTCTCGGCGTCCGGCACACAAAGACCAGGCCCTCCCGGCTGCTTTACGCCCTTGTCCTGATACTGGCGCTTTCCTATGGACTCTCCAGAATCGGCGGCCTTTCCGGTGCGGATACCGTCGTTATTGAGGTGTTCGACGGCGACACAATCGAACTCTCCGACGGCCGGAAAATCCGTTACATCGGCCTGGACGCCCCGGAGACCGGCGGCTACCGCCCCGCCGAGTATTACGGGGAACAATCCAAACGCCTCAACAGCGACCTGGTGCTCGGAAAAAGAGTCACCGTCGTCACCGATATCGAGACGACCGATGTGTACGGAAGGACCCTGGCATACGTCTTCGTCGACGATACATTCGTCAACGAAGTATTGATCCGGGAGGGGGCCGCCCTTGCCCTTCCCTATCCTCCCAACCTTCTCTACCAGGACCTGTTCTACGCCGCCATGAAACAGGCCCGGACGGAAGAAAAGGGAATGTGGGCGAACACCGACGCTTGGATGATCCCCCAGGTTGAGGCCGATGAATATATTGGCCTGTCAAAAACAATCATGGGTACGGTGATCGCGTCGGAGACGACCGACATCGGAGTATTTCTGAACTTCGGGGTTGATTACACAACCGACTTCACGGTCTTCATCCAAACATCCGACCTCGACGCCTTTTATAGAGAAGGCATCGAGGATCCCGCGCGGCATTACCGGGGCAGGCGAGTCGAGGTCACCGGCACCGTCACGGACAAAAACGGCCCCTCCATCCGCATCACATCCCCCTGCCAGATATACATCCGTCCCTGAAACGAAAACGGCCCCGATGTAACCGGGGCCGTTCTTTGTGTCATCATATGTCTGTGTGATGCGGTATGTCCGCCTATTTCGACGGCAGGGACGCCTGAGGCTCGGTCAGGGTAAATGATCCCGCTTCGATCCACTTCTTCAGCGTCTCCGCGATCTCCCGGGCCCGCATCCGGCTGGAGAGGGGCGCCGTCTGGATCGTGTGCCCCGAAAAAGTAATGGTTCCGCTGTTGAGGGAGGCGTAATCCACCGTACCCATTACTTCGCCCGTGGCCTGGGGGAAGTCGATGCTGTAATCGACGACGGGGGCGGTGATCTCCTCGTCGGAGATGGACGTGTGATGGGCCATCTCCTCGTTGAGAATCGGGATCGGGACGCCCAGGCCGACCATCATGGAACATCCATACCCGATCATGCTGATGCCCGCCATAAAGCGGGATGACATCCCCTTCATCTCCCCCAGGACCGACAGTGTCCCGGACGGGACGGTGGGCACGCCCTTTTCCCCCCGAGCCACCTTCGGATTGTGCTGGGTGCCGTGCCAGACGACATACCCCACCCCGCCGCCAAGGAATATCCGGGTACCCAGGCCGATGGTCTTGAAATAGGGGTCGTTCAGCAGCGGGGAGAGGGCACCCGCACTGCTGTAGTTCGCGTTCCCCAGCTTCGGACGCAGTACGCCCATGTAGGTATAGAGGGTTTTATCTCCCTTGTTCACCGCCACGTTGTAGTTCTGATAGGCGTTTCGCGGATTGAACATTACTGCGAAGGGAAAATCCTTGAGCCGTACCTTCTTGGTGATTTTTCGATTCGGGTAGCAGTCGGTTCCGTAGGATTCGGCCTCGAGAACAATGGTCTTCCCGGCGATCAGGTCTGATATGACATGGCCCCCTCCGTAGGTAAAGCGCCCCGGAAAGACCTTGTTCAACGGATCGTCCCTGGTCGGCTCCGTGGCGCCGATATAACCGTCCACGGCGGCGATCCCGGAATACGCCGGTACATTGTTCAGCACCAGGTTCGACGCCCTGATTCTCGGCTTCGAATGTCCGAAATTGAGAAACGCCCCGGAAGAGCACATGGGGCCGAATGTGCCGGTGGTGACCACGTCCACCCGTTTCGCGGCGCCGACTTCCCCCTCCTTCCTGACGATATCGACCATCTCCTCGGCGGTCACCACTACCGCCTGTCCCTTTTTGATTCTCTCATTGATTTCAGCGATACTTTTTACAACTTGGTGTGATGCCATATTTCTTCTCGTTATCTGTGATGGGAGCGTACCGAATATCCCCTGTCATCGCCCGGGATCAATAACATCGGGCGAACGGAAGTTTTCTTGGGTTGACCTTTTTCTCCCCAAGAAAGATGTTTTGACGCACCCTTTTTTTATTGATCTTCAGATCGAAGTTGAGGCACGGGGCGTCCCCGGCGACCTCAAACTCAAACTCAAGCTGCTCCTCATCGGTCAGGTATGAAAACTCAATCACCCGGTTATCATTGAGGACAACGTCGTTATAGCCCATCTTTTTTTCATCGGGCAGGTTCAATTCCTCGATCGTCCCCCTGGTAACCGTAATATCGCCTGTAAACAGCGTCATGATTTCTTTCGTCACCGTGACGACATGCCAGACGTCATCCTTGTCCCGCCAGATGTAATATCCCATCTGGGGCTCATCCTCAAATTTCGGCTTTTCAAGACAATCGACGGACGCATCCACGGCCAGGACCGTGTACGAAAAGATCGCCACCGCCCCCGCCAATAAAGCCGCCAGAAAGATCTTGAACATCTTAACCGATTGTTTTTTCATGTAGCTCCCCTTTTTACCGGGCGATTCCGGACGGCTCAATCCCCCTCGCGGTACCCGGTAATATCCCCGATTCTCCGATAGAGGGGCGCCAGGGCGCCGTAGGTCTTCATATACACATCGTTGAACAGCTCATTGTATATTTTGTGATTCTCTTGGATCGGCTCGAACTCCTCGCCGGTATGTACCATGGACGCCACCGCCTCGTCGAATCCATTGAACATACCGGTCGCCACCGCCGCGTCTATGGCGGCGCCCATGGCGCAATTCTCGAAAATCTTCATCCTTTTTGCGGGGAGGTTGAAGACATCCGCGGCGATCTGCACGGCCATGTCGCTGCGGGAACCGCCGCCCCCCACCCGAAGCTCTTTCAGGGGGACCTTTGTATCCTTCTGCACCAACTCTCCCAAGCGGCGCAGCTCGTAGGCGATGCCTTCCAGGATGGACCGATAGATGTGCGCCCGGGTGTGGACGCTGCCGAAGCCGATGATGGATCCCTTTGAAAACTTCTGGGACGGGTGCGGCGTCCAATAGGGCTGCAGCATCAGGCCCATGGAGCCCGGCGGGATGTCCCGAATCACACTGTCCAGGAGCGCCTCTGGCGAGACCCCCTGCTTTTCGGCCTCGATCGCTTCCCGGTGGCCGAGCTGCTGGATGAACCATTTGGCCATCCAGAAACCTCGATAGATGAAGCATTCCAGGCACCAGGCGTCCGGCAGGGCGGAACACCAGGTAAAGTAATTCAGCTTCTTGCTTTCAATGAATTTCTTCGTCATCACCTCCATGGTGGTCGCGGTGCCGTAGGATATGGTCCCAATATCCGGGGTGATGGCCCCGGCGCCCAAGGATTCGGACTGCTTGTCCCCGGCACCGATGACGACCGGCAGCCCCTCGGGGAGACCGGTCTCACTCGCGGCCTTTTTCGTTACATGCCCCACGACCTCGTTCGGCTTGAAGAGGGTCGGCAGCTGATCACGACCGATGCAAAAAACGTCCAGGATGCCGTCGATGCCGTACCAGTCGAATTTCTTCGATTCCAGCGGCCAGTATCCGACATACATGGACGCGCAATCATGAAACGAATCGGTGAGTTTCTTGACGAAAAAGGTGGTGATCTGTCCGAAGATATGGGTCTTCTTATAGACGTCCGGCTCGTAGGTATAGATCCAGGTGAACTTTGAATTCTTCTGTATGAGCCTGATCAGCTCCGCCTTTCCGATAACCGTAAACAGCGCCTTTATCTTCCAATCCACCGGCGGGGGATCCTCGGTAAAACGCTGATCCAGCCAAATGATGCAGTTACGGAGCGGCGTTCCGTCCTTATCCATCGGGATGATGCATCCCCGCTGGGTCGTGATGCCCAGACCGCAGACCTTTTTCGGATCCACGTCCTTATGCGTCATTACTTCTTTGACCACACGACAGAATTTCGTCCAGTAGTCGTCGGGACTCTGCTCCGCCCATCCGGGATTGACGGAAAAATAGGGGTCCAAATCGAGCTGGGATTTGGCGATTTCCTTCCCCGAGTGATCATACACGATCGCCCGAATGCTCTGCGTGCCGCTGTCGACGGCGATGATGAATTCTTTATCCATGATACGACGTCCTTTATATAAAAAAGTGGAATATGTCTCGTTATATCTCCGGTTCCCAGGCCGGGTCTTTTTCCCGGTAATAGTCGAAAAAGCGGGTACGGTTCATCTCGGCCTTCTGGATCAGCTCTTCCTTCGTTATCACTCCCCGTTCAACGAGGAGATCCTCGAGCTTGATCATGGCCTGTTGATAGGGGAGACAGCCGTAGAGGAACGTATCATGCCCCTCCAGGGTGATTCGGTTCCTGATTTCCCGGACGGGGCCGGAAGAACCGATGGCGCAGTCCCCCAGAAGAAACGTATTCTTGAAATCCCATTCTTTGTCCGGAGGAATCTTGGGATCGACGCCCACGATCAGGGCCGCCCCCTCCTCTATCCGCGCCAGGTTTCGGAGCACCATCGCGGACATGAGCCAGCACGACGGGCACGCCCCGCCGATGAAGACATCCACATTCGGATAGACGCCGGTGACGAACGATTCAATCGGCTGGGTAAAATTGTAGGGCAACAGAAACGATCGCGAGACCTCGTCGATGGAACATCCCCTCACCTCGATGGCCCTGAGATCCATCGTTCCGATGCCGTCATGTGCGGCGATCCGGGTGGTCCCGACCACGCCCGGGTTCTGAATGCCCATGAGCCGGCTTGCGACCGTATCCACCGCCACCACGTCCTCTCCCGCCAGGATCAATCCCATCTCGACGGGGGTTCCGCTCTCCCCCGCCCCCATACCCTCCATGCCGATCAATCCGTCAACCAGAGTCAGGTCCGGTTTTCTGACCTTGAGGATATCGACCAGGTGTTGATCAAGATCGTCCCGATGACCCAGGTATCGATCCCCCTCCGTGAGAATGCCCTGGAGGTTTTTCACGCCGAGGGTCACCATGGTCATGGTGTGGGTTTTCAGGGCTGGCAGATCGATAAACACATCCGCATTTTTGATGATCTCGGGATAATCAATAAAATGAAGCACCTTGCCGTCGGGTACCGGGAGTCGCCCGGTCGGTGCGTCCTCTACTCCCATCACCTCCCCCCCGGCGGCCTCCACGGAGCGGGTGACGCCCAAGAGACGCATCACCTCCAGCGTCGTCATCCCCCGATTGATTCCCCGCTGTGCGTCCTTTTTATCGATATTCACCCGCTTGATAAGGCTTCCCACACTCACCCCCTCGATGACCACCACCCTTTTTGCCCCCGCCTTTCGGCACAGCTTTGTCACAGCGCCGATCACCCGGCGGTCGACGGATACGGGGGGCGGGTAGGGGGCGAAGAGATTTGGCTTGATCGCCACCGTATCGCCCTTTTTCACAAACGCGCCGATGCCCCCGATCAGGTCCAGGGCTTCAGTAACCAGTGTGTGAACATCCTTTTCGGTAAGGGGGATTTCACCCCGAACAATGGATACGGCGGTCTGCGTGCTCATGGTGCCTCCTCTGTTGCCGACGCACCCACCACTCCAAGTGATGGGCGGTGATTCGTTGAAAATTTTGATAAAGAATATATCACAGTGAATCCGTTTCCACAATCAGGAAACATAATGAGATGAAACGGGGGTTTTTACTGCATCGGAATCATTAGATGCCCACGACCCTTCCCGGTCTATCATGAAAAAAGGCCGGCATACCGCCGACCTGTATTATTGAATATTGGTGCCGAAGGCGGGATTCGAACCCGCACAGGCGTCGCCCACCACCCCCTCAAGATGGCGTGTCTACCAGTTCCACCACTTCGGCACGAAAATTTTGCGTACTGTAACCGATTACGCTCCTCAGTGTCAAGCCAATTCGCATCACGAAAACGTGATTTTTATTCGTCTCCAAACGGTATATCCGGGACATCCGGCAGCTCTTCCTCCACGCCGGGTCTATCGCCCAGATCGCGCATGAGGGACGACGAACCCATACTCGATGTAAAGTAAGCGAGACCGAGGCTTGTGAGCATAAACAGAATCGCCGCCACTGTGGTCAGCTTGTTCAAGAACGTAACCGGGCCGGTGCTTCCGAACAGTGTCTGGCTGGAGCCGCCGAACGCCGCGCCCATATCTGATCCCTTGCCGGTCTGCAGCAGCACGATCATAATCAGCGCAATACATACCAGCACATGCAATATTGTTGCGATTATCGTCATCGAGACATTCTCCTGTTTCTCTATCCTCTCATACCCCGAACACAATCAACACACCCCTGCCTCCCCTCTCTCTCACCCATCTCCCCCCATTTCACACCCCCCTCACGCCCCCGCCTGGTATTTCACGATTCCCTCAAAGGAATCCGCCTTGAGGCTCGCGCCTCCCACCAGTGCGCCGTCGATATCCGGCTGTGTCATCAGCCCATGGGCGTTATCCGGGGTAACACTACCACCATACAATATTCTCATATTGTTTGCAACATTTTTATCATAACTATTCAAAAGCAGCTCACGGATACACCGATGCATATCCTGGGCCTGGTCGGGCGTCGCCGTCTTTCCGGTGCCGATGGCCCACACCGGCTCGTATGCCAGTACGGTTCGGGAAATCGTCTTCGCGTCCATGCCGCTGAACGCCCCCTCCACCTGCGCCTTCACGATATCTTCCGCCCGCCCCGCTTCACGCTGGGAAAGATCCTCTCCCACGCAGACAATGGGTACGAGGCCCTCCGCCAGGGCGGCGGTGATCTTCCTGTTAATCAGCACATCCCCCTCGCCGTAGATCTTCCTTCTCTCGGAATGCCCGATTATCACCATCTGTGCCCCCACCGCCGTCAGCATCTTCGCCGACGTCTCCCCGGTAAAGGCGCCTTTCTGTTCCTCGTGCAGGTTCTGTCCGCTCAGCTTTATGTTCGACTTCGAGATGATCTCGGAAATTGGATACAATACCGTGAAATTGGGGGCGATAGCCGTGTCCACATCAGTCACAGACCCGATACGCCTTACAAGCTCTTCTGCGAGGTCCATGGCTTCCGACAGCGTAAGGTTCATTTTCCAGTTTCCCGCGATCAGTTTTTTTCGTGTCATGGCTATTCCTTTCTTTCCTGCGCGATCCTGTCGGTCGTCGTACCGTATCTCCCGAATATAAACACGGCACACACCACACACGGCACTCGGATGAGATTTCTCCGTATTCGGAACACGGCCGTGGAGGATCCGTCGTGCGACCGGAAGCGACTCCTCAAGCGTGACGCACACCTCCTCCCCCACTTTACCCTGAGGGGGACACATCCGAACTCACCTGAAGCGGTGATCCTCCCTCACGACCCCGCCCTCCTTACTCCCTCATTCCCTCGGCTTTTCATTCCATGGTGTGTACAAGTCCCGTCCACACATATTTCCCACACAGCCGTATATGAATGGACGCACTCACCCGCAAATAAGTAGTGTATACCAATTTGTGCCGTGATGGCAAGACTATTTTGAAGACAATTTTCGGCATACAAAAAGCCCGATTATAGAAAATCGGGCGGAGGTGAAGATATGTGAAGGCTTGAACATATGGCACGGGTTAAAAACGATATGTTAAAACCCTACGAATACACAACTGTATTTGAAACTTAATTTTCCGGCGAGGCTATCTCATCATGAACGAACTCGATGAGCTTTCCTGAAAAATCGAGAATCTGGCCGAGGTCGTATCCGGAGCTTTTCAGGTCCCGAAAAAGTGTTTTGGCCATCAATTCCATTCCCTTGTACCCATTCCCGTTTTTGCTCATACGCGTGCTGCAACCGTTCGACGTATTTTTGCCGTTCCCTGAAACTTTTTGTGTCTTCGCGGTCATATATAATTCTTTCCAAGAACAAGTATAGGGAGCGCAACCGCCATTTGAAATGACTTTTGTGCGCATATTGCCTTATCTATTCGAAAGGTAATAATGCAATTGATGTGCCAACAACGAATCTCGGAGTGGTTAAAATAATCAATAATAACAACATGTTATGGGGTAAAAACATGTCGTGCGTCAGTATGAACCTTCACTTCATGTCACCCATGACACATTCGCGTGTCAATAAAAACACAATACAACTGATCAAATAAACATGCGGGCATCACTGGGGACGTCCCGCACAAAAAAACATACGATATTCCTGAAAGTTCAGTGCGCCATGCTCCCTTTCAGCTCCACTATCGCTTCCACAATAGCGGGGAGCACCGTCCCTACCTTTCCCTGTAGAAGATAATCCGAAACCCGTCCGGTCAATTGCGTGGGTTCATCGTTTACCTCGATGATTATCGCACCGACATTCGGTGACGGCTCCGTAACCGACGTTGAGAAGAAACCACCGCCGCGCTTTGCAACAAACGGAAGCTCGGCGGCGGGATACACAACCGCAGAGGTACCCGCCACGATCATCACATCCGCCATCTTCGCCTCTGAAATCGACCTGTAGAGAGAAGCGGAAGGGATGCTTTCCCCAAAGAAGACCGCGTCAGGCTTCAATATACCGGAACATTTTTCACAGCGTGGGGGAAGCTCATGTTTATCCAGCTTTTTCTCCACTTCCTCCAGGGGATATCGGATATCACACTTGATGCACTTGGCCCACAACATATTTCCGTGAAACTCGATGACATCCATGCTCCCCGCCTTCTGGTGCAGGTTGTCCACGTTCTGGGTGATCACGCACTTGATGTGTCCCATGCGCTCAAGCTCCGCCAGAGCGAGATGAGCCGGATTCGGCTTCGCCTGTGCCATATCAAGGTCGCCGTTCTTTTTCATTTCAAGGCTCATTTCCCAGATTCTTTTCGGATCCGCCAGAAACCGATCATACAGAAATTCCATCGGGTCATACTTTTCCCAGAGACCGCCGGGGCTCCTGAAATCCGGGATGCCCGATTCGGTGCTGATGCCCGCGCCGGTCAACACGACCACATGCCTGGCGTTGAAAATGTCCCGCGCGGCTCTATGTATTAGCTCTTTCATATAAGAGTCCTTACATGCAAAAAGATACACACATCATCTTACATAATGCTTCGTACACGCTATCACAGGAGCAAGGGTATCTCAAGATAAATCTCGCCGGACAGATGGATGGAGACGCCTCTCTTCGTTCACCCCCGACGGATAAATTGTCACTCACAGGAAATATGGCACTTCCTGCTGTCCACGTCGGTATACGTGCCGGAGAGACACTCAATACAAAAGGAAGGAGGCGATCCATCGGCAAATGACTTCCTCAGCTTCTGGTATGCCTGATTGTTCCAGATATCGAGGAACCCCTCATCGGCGATATTGCCGAGATAGAGGAGGGGAAAACAGCAGGGCCTGACGTTCCCGTCATACCCGATATAGGAGAAATCATAGAGTCGGGGGCAGAAGAATTCCTCCTGTTTTTGGGGCGCCTGAGACCCCAGAGAGAAGGGCTCGGGCAGGCGGGATTCCAGACCCAGCTCAATCGCCCGACGGCGCACCTCCTCCAGGGCGCGGTTCGCCCGCTCCTGGTCGAAAAAGAGACTCCTTCTCACCAGCTCCTCCTTGTACGCCATCAGGTAGTTTACCTCGATGACGTCGGCGCCCAGGTCGGCCACAAACTCCGTTAATTTCGCAAGATCCTCCACGGTCTCATTCATCGCCACGGCGGCGATCACGATCCGGGGTGTTTTCATGCCCCGCGCGTTACGGGATTCAATGAAGCTTCTGACGTTTTCCGTCACACGCCGAAACGATGCGCCGGTACGGATGTCCTCGAACCGCTTCGGGTCGGGGGTATCTATGGACACGGCGATCTCGTCCACGTCTCCATCCAATATCGCTCGGGCCCTGTCGCCGAACAGGAGGGTGCCGTTTGTGTAAAACGACGTGTGACAGGCGAATCCGGCAACCCGCCCCATGACCGTTTGAAACTCCGGGTGGGCCAGGGGCTCGCCGTATCCGTGGAGGATCAGCTTCTCGAGGCTGGGGAAGAGAAACGTCAACGTGTCGAAGAGAGAAATCGGAAGGCTGCCCGGTCCGTAGGGAAATTCGTTTCTCGCACAGATCGAACAGGTCAGGTTGCAGTCGGCGGAGAGCTCCACCTGGAGAATCGTCGGCAGCGACGACAGCTCTGTTTTCTTTTCCTCTCGCTCACGGTCATTGAGGAGTCTGTTCTTTTCGGCCATTTCGTTCATCGTACAGCGTACCTTCTCCTCCTGTTTTTCCCGGTCGGTTATGCCCGTTGTGTCGTATCGGATCCGCACAAGCCGCCGACCAGATGAAAGAGGCATTTGATCCCCTCGAGCAGCGCCCGCTCACTGATCCGCTCGTTCTTCCCGTGAACCCGGGCCGTCTCCTCAATCGTCAGCGGAGCCGTGGAGAGACCGTAGCAATCAATCCCCAGTGACCTGAAATAACGGGAGTCGGTAAAACCGGTGTTTATCATGGGGACGCATGCGGCATTTGGATACATCTCTTGAATCAGCCGTTCGATCTCCCGATACGTATCGGTATCCGACGGCGAAAGGGACGGGGGCGCATATAATATTTCACTCACTTCCACACCGTCATCCCCGATGGTCCGCCCGAGCCACGAGAGAAACTCCTCCTTGTCCGTTCCGGGCAGCAAGCGGCAGTCGATGGTGGCGACCGCCTCGTCGGGGATGACGTTCGCCTTGATGCCGGATGTGAAGCCGGTCACGCTTATGGTGTCCCTGATCATTGCGTCAAGGTTTTTATCCTTCAACGCAGCCGCCAGGGCGGCCAATGGACGGAAAAACGGAATCCGGGCGGACCTGAGCACCAACCCCCCGATCCCCCCCATCGCCCTGCCGAGGCTCGTGAAGGTGTCTATATTCTGTTTGAAAAAACGTGCGGGGCGTCGTTTTTTTCCCAGGCGGGAAAGCGCCCGGGACATCCTGACCACCGCGTTGTCCTTTACCGGAACCGAGCCGTGCCCGGACGTGCCGACACAGCGAAGTGTCAGCCACAGAGGGCCCTTTTCCCCCACGCCGATCATGTAGAGAAGCCGCCCTCCAGACAGAACCCCCGAGAGGGGGCCGCCGCCCTCGTTTATGAGCACCCGGGCCTGAATCGAATCGCCGTGTGTTTCGGCCACAAATCCCGCGCCGAATTTTCCCCCGGTCTCTTCATCCGCCGTAGCCAAAAAGACGAGATCCCGCTTCAATCTGACGCCGAGCCGTGCAAAAAGCAGCATGACCATCAGCCCGATCACCCCCTCGCTCTTGTCATCGAGGCTTCCCCTTCCCCATATCCAGCCGTCCTCACGTATTCCTGCAAACGGGGCTATCTCCCACTGCGTCCCGTCGGCGGGGACCACATCCGCATGGGAGAGGAGAACAACACCTTGAGGATCGTCTCCCGTGATTTTCGCCCGAATGCTGCATCGTCCGGGAGCGGATGTGATAATCTCGTGGGCGATCCCCTCCTTATCGAGTATATTCGCGAGAAATTGAACCGCCTCCTTCTCGTTCCCGGGAGGATTGGTCGTATCGAATTGGATATATTGGGACAGGATCTCCGCCGCCTCGTCTCCGACATCAATCCAGTTGATCCGCTCCATATTCATTCACCCGCCGTATCGGCCTTTTTTCTCATCCGCTTCTTCTCGGACATCATCCGCTTTTCCCGCAATCGCCGCCTGTCCATATACGCCGGCGGCCTCGTACTCTTTCTGGGGGTGGGGATTCGGGTATGCTCCTGGACCTTTTGGGAAAGACGGTCCAGTGCGTTCTTCAGGTTTCTTGATCGGTACCTGCTCTCCGCCGCCACGGCAACGATCCCCGTGGGCCGATGCACGGCCCTGACCGCCGTGTCCTTTTTGTTGCGGCGCTGTCCTCCCGGCCCCGAAGCCCGATAATACTCTATATCGATGTCTTTATCCGAAAGCATACCGTCTTCTTGGACCGAGGGGCGAAAGCGCGGCTCCCCGCTAAAAAAACACGATTATCTCATACGGCATCAGCCGCCGAAGGCCCCCAGGTCAGAATCCGTGACCGGCCCCAGGAACACCGACGACGCACCATCGAGATCTATCACCTCCCGGGCCACCTCACTTACGTCGTCTATGGTGACCGCCTCTATCTTCTTATGAATTTCCTCGGCGCTCACCTGGCGGCCGAAATACATCTCGTTTTTCCCCATGCGCCCGAGCCGGGCGCTCATGCTTTCCAGACCCAGGAGCACGTTCCCCTTGATCTGTCCCTTGGCGGATCGGATCTCGTCGTCCGTAACGGCCTCTTTCGCAATGCGTGAAAGCTCCCGCTCCAGCACGGCCGTAAGCTCAGAAACTCGGTCCGGCTCCGTTCCGGCATACACGCCCATCACTCCGGCCTCGCGAAAGGTATTTAGGTAGGAATAGACGTTATACGCCATGCCCCGTTTCTCCCGAATCTCCTGAAACAGTCGGGAACTCATGCCGCCGCCGATGATCGTATTCAGCACGAACTGGGCGTACCGCTTGGGATGGGAGAAATTGAGGGCGGGAAACGAGACGACGGCGTGAACCTGCTCGATATCACGCTCTCTGACGACCGATCCCGGTAGAAAGCGGGGAGGCAAAAGCTTCCCGTGCGATCCCTCGGCCACATCACGAAGGGCCGTGGACAACAGAGACTCCAGGTCGGTGTCCTCGAGATTCCCCACCGCACCCACCATGATGTTGTCCCTCACATGATGGGTGCCGACATACTCCAGGAGCACATCACGGTGAAATCCGTTGATGGTTCGATCGTCTCCCAATATGGAATATCCAAGGGGGTGGGAATCCCACATCCGCTCGAAGGCCAACTCGTGAACGTACTCTTCGGGGGAATCCTCGACCATCTTGACTTCCTGAATGACCACTCTCTTCTCCCGATCTATTTCGTCGACGGGAAACGTGGAATTCAGGAAAATGTCGGTGATGATGTCCACCGCCAGAGGGAGGTCTTCCTTGAGCACCTTGACATAAAAGTGGGTGTATTCCTTGGACGTATACGCATTCAAGACGCCCCCTACATCGTCTATTTCCTTGACGATGGCGAAGGCGTCTCGTTTGTGAGTCCCCTTGAAGATCATATGCTCGACGAAGTGGGCGATGCCCCTTGTTTTGTCTCCATCGAACACCGATCCAGAGGTCACCCATATCCCCAGGGATACTGAATGGACATAGGGTATGTGTTCGGACAGGAAGGTGATTCCCGATCCGATGGATCGTTTGTGAAACATGATGTGTTATCGTGGCGGTCTTTTCTGTCTGTCACCTCGGCCGCCCCGGTCGTCCCCTCCCCCCCTGTTTTCCAGGGCTTCCTTACGGGAGAGCTTGATCCGGCCTTCCTTATCGATGTCGATGACCTTGACCCTGACCTCGTCGCCTTCCTTGAGTACGTCGGTGACCTTGTTGACCCGGTGATGATCGAGCTGGGAAATATGCACCAGCCCGTCGACGCCGGGAAGAATCTCGACAAACGCGCCGAAATCCATGATCCGTACCACCTTGCCGGTATAGATGCGGCCGATCTCCGCCTCCTGGGTGAGGTCCTCGATGATCTGGACGGCCCGTTTTGCGGCGGTTTCATCGTTGGTGGCGATATCCACACGACCGTCGTCGTCTATCTCGATACGGGCGCCGGTATCGGCCACGATCTGGCGAATCACCTTCCCGCCTGGACCGATGACGTCTCTGATCTTGTCCGGGTTGATGTAGATGGTGATAATCCGAGGCGCGTACTGGGAGATATCCGGCCTGGGCGCTTCGATGACCTCGCTCATCTTGCCGAGAATGAACATCCTTCCCTCTTTCGCCTGGGCCAGGGCCGTCTCCAGAACATGCCTGTCGACGCCGGAAATCTTGATGTCCATCTGCAGGGCCGTGACCCCGTCGACCGTACCCGCGACCTTGAAATCCATGTCACCGGCGTGATCCTCGTCTCCCAGGATATCCGATAAAATGGCGATGTCGTCATTCTCCTTGACCAGCCCCATGGCGATACCCGCCACGTGCTTGGCGATCGGGACACCGGCATCCATCAGGGAAAGGCTGGAGCCGCAGACGGTCGCCATCGATGACGATCCGTTGGATTCCAGCACGTCCGATACGATACGGATCGTATAGGGAAAATCACTTTCATCGGGGAGCACCGCGGAAATAGCCCGCTCGGCAAGGGCGCCGTGGCCGATCTCCCGGCGGCTGGGGCCCCGGAGCATTTTCACCTCCCCAACCGAGAAGGGGGGAAAGTTGTAGTGAAGCATGAACGACTTGAAGCTCTCGCCCCTGAGGGCGTCTATCTTTTGCTCATCCTGAGAGGTCCCCAGAGTGCTGGACGCCAGAACCTGGGTCTCACCCCGGGTGAACAGGGCGCTGCCGTGCGCCCTGGGAAGAAAACCGACTTCGCATGAAATATTCCTGATCTCGTCGAATTTCCTCCCATCGATACGAACCTTATCCTTAATAATCCGATCCCGCATGATCTTCTTCTGGGCGAGCTCAAACGCACCGGTGAGATCACGCTCACGATCCTGATCGTCGTTTTCACCTACGATCTCAAGCATCTCCTGTTTCACCGCCTTTATGGCCTTCGAGCGATCCTTTTTGCTCGAAACAGAAAGGGCTTGGGCGATTTTATCGCCGTATCCGTCCATAATTTCGGGAAGTGTGTCGACACCCGCTTTCTTTCCAATAAAGTCTCGCTTCTCTTTTCCCACTTCCTTCATTAATTCAAGCTGCATATCGATCAGCGGCTGAATCGATTCGTGGGCGAGCATCAGCGCATCGACAACGACGCTCTCCTCCACTTCCGAGAAGCGCCCCTCCACCATGACGATGCTGTCTTTGCTTGCGGCCACCACCAGGTCCATCTCGCTCTTTTCCAGGTCGTTGGCCTGGGGATTGATGATAAATTCTCCGTCAACCCGTGAAATACGAACCGCGGCGATGGGACCGTCGAAGGGGATATCGGAAAGACACAGGGCGCATGAGGTTCCCGTCAGCGCCATGATATCCGGATCGTTATCGCTATCGATGGAGAGCACCGATGCGATGACCTGCGTCTCGTAGTAATATCCGTCCGGAAACAGCGGACGGATGGGACGGTCGATGATGCGGCAGGTGAGAATTTCCCGCTCGCTGGGCCGCCCCTCCCGTTTAAAAAACCCGCCGGGTATCTTGCCGGCGGCAAACGTCATCTCCTGATACTCCACCACCAGGGGCAGAAAATCCGCACCCTCCCGGGGCTTATCCTCGGAAACAACGGTAACCAGAACCCTTGTGTCGCCGTATTTTACGAGAACCGAACCGCTGGCCTGCTTGGCCATTTTGCCGGTCTCCAGCTTAAAGGGACGGCCGTGAAACTCAATTGTTTTTGTTATCATATATCTCTCTCAAATTGAGATACCGGACGGCGGGCCTACTTTCTGATGCCCAGTTTTCCGATTAAATCCCGGTATCTTTCAATGTCCTTTCGTTTCAGGTAATCCAGCAGTCTTCTGCGCTTCCCCACCATTTTAAGCAGACCACGTCTGGATGTATGATCTTTTTTGTGGGTTTTCAGATGATCGGTCAGAATATTGATTCTCTCGGTGATCAGGGCTATCTGAACCTCAGGAGAACCGGTATCCGACGTGTGTTTTTTGTGATCTTCGATAATCGCTGTTTTTGCTTCAGGTACCAGCGACATGGTTTTACCTCCTCTTGCTATCGATGAAAAACCTTGAAGGGTCTGATATTGACTTTCATTTTTCTTCGTGTTTCGACCCGTCCAAGTGCTAATAGTCTCCCTTCATATACCAGTTTGACGGTGCTTCCTTCACTCACCGTTCCAATTTCTTCACGAAAGAGCGGTCCACCCTGGGAGACACGCTCTGCGTCACTGGGCGTCAAACTCACTTCCGCCATATTGCCGATGGCCTCTCTGAGCCCGATGACATGTTCCCATCCCTTTTTCCCTAAAGAGGCAAACTCGTCAAGGGAATGCGCCGCCTCGATGTGAAACGGCCCCGAGCGGGTTCGCCTGAGCTCCATCAAACACGCGCATACCCCCAGCGCCCGCCCAATATCCACCGCAAGGGTACGGATATAGGTCCCCGGAGAGCAGGTGACCTCGAACGTGATGAGCGGGGGGAGATACGATACCATTCCGATATGCGTGATGTTCACCGTCCGCTCGGCCACTTCAACTTCGACTCCCTTTCGAGCCAGCGTGTAGAGCCGGACTCCGTCCACCTTCACCGCAGAAAACATGGGCGGCCTCTGGGATATCTCGCCTGTGAACGTATCCAAAACCCGCATCACGTCTTCCGTCGTAATGCCCGTCGGGTCCCCTCGTTCGATAATCTCTCCGGTGGCGTCAAAGGTGTCGGTGGCCACCCCCAGCTCGATAACACCCCGATACGCCTTATCGGTTTTATCGAGGTAGGGTATCAGCTTTGTACCCTGATTGACACCGAGAACCAGCACCCCCGTGGCAAAGGGATCGAGCGTACCGGTGTGTCCCACCTTTTTCGCTCCCAGTGTCCTCTTGACCTTCTGCACGACGTCATGAGACGTCAATCCCGAAGGCTTATCGATGACGACTACGCCGTCTTCACGCATTGGCGACCCCTTCCCCGATGGAATCCATAACGGCACCCCGCACCACGTCGAACACCCTCTCCTTTGCCTGGTCGAGGGGCATGTGAACGGTACAGCCGGAGGCGTTTGTATGGCCTCCTCCACCGAATTGAGCCGCCACCCTGGAAACATCCAGATTGCTCCTGGATCGAAAGCTGACCTTGTACCCCCCTTCCGGAAGCTCACGGAACAAAACCGCAACTTTTACACCTGCGACGAAGCGAGGATAATCGATAAAACCCTCGATAATATCAGGACCGCTGTGTGTTTTTTGAAACATCTCCTGGGAGATGGTCATCACACCGATGGCCATATCATTCGAGAACTCCAGGGTGGAAAGCGCCTCCCGGAGCATTTCCAGCCGGGCGATCGGGTAGCTCTCATGTATCTGTTCGGCCACCATGTCCGGGCGCACGCCCCGTTCCACAAGGATTCGGGAAATTTCGAACGCCCGGGTGTTTGTGTTCGAATAGGTAAAGCAACCGGTATCGCTCATGATCCCGGAATAAATACATGTGGCGATGTCTTTGGAAACGGGACCGCCCATCCCGCTCAAAATATCAAAGATGATCTCTGCGGTGGCCGATGCCCCGGGATCGACCAGATTCAGGTCGCCGAATCCGCGATTCGACACATGATGATCGATATTGATAATCGTCCCCAGGTCGATGTCCGAACCGGGCCGTCCGCCGACCCGTTCCCAGTCTGTGCTGTCAAGCACGAGGCTCACGTCATAACGGGAACCCTTCAGCGGTGCAAGATCATGCACCACCATGTCAACACCGGGCAGGAACCGAAAGTTTTTCGGCACCGGATCCTGCATGTACACGGTGACTGAACTATTCCGCTCTCTCAAATATAACGAACACGCAAGGAGTGATCCGACGGCATCACCATCGGGATTCAGATGCGTGGTCAAAAATATCCGCTGTGCGCGTTCTATAACCCCGGATATATCGGCTCTCATCGATGCTATTGCTCTCGTTTCAGGTCGTCAATAACCTTTTCCATGCGTTCTGCGTAATCCAGGGAGGTATCATACGCAAAAGACAATTCCGGCATACGTTTGATCGTCAGTGTTCGGGCCAGCATCGTCCTAATGAAGCCGGAGGCGCTTTCCAGACCCTTCTGAGTCTCATCCTTCCCCGAACGATCTCCAATAATATTATAATATATGACGGCGCGCTTTATATCAGGGGATACATCCACTTCGGTAATATTCACCATACCGATCCGCGGATCCTTTATTCCATCAATGAGAAGCCGCGATACCTCTTCCCTGATCAGGTCGCCCAGCCTCTCGGGTCTTCTACCGGGCGCTTTCACACAAATCTCTCCCCATCGGAATACTGGATAATCTCCATTTCCTGATTGATCATTTCGGCGAGATGAAGAGAATCCATGAAGTTGATTATTTTATCCAGTTGGGCGTTGACGAGCGATGCGTCATTGCCCACCACAGAAACGCCTATGACCGTCCTCTGCCACAGGTTCCCGGCATCCACCTCGGCGCACGCAACGTTAAATTTATTACGAACCTGATCGGTGAGCTTTCTGACAACCTGCCTTTTGGACTTCAGGGAGTTCGCATGGTGGATGAAAAACTCCACTCGTCCAACGCCAACGAACATCCCGTCCTCCGCCCGTTACATCTCAGCGGGCACTTCCTCTATCTCATACGCCTCTATGATATCTTTGGGCTGTATATCACTGAAGTTTTCTATGCGGATTCCACACTCGAATCCGCTGGCGACTTCCTTGATGTCGTCCTTGAATCTCTTAAGGGATCCCATTTTCCCCTCGAAGATGACCTCGCTTTCCCTTATCAGGCGCACATGGGCATCCCTGAGCATCTTGCCGTCCAGAACATAACTTCCCGCGATGGCACCCAGCTTCGGAACGTTGAATATTTCCCGAACCTCGGCCCGTCCCAGGGTCTTTTCCACTAGTTTCGGCGCCATCATGCCGGTAATGGCCTTTTTGATATCTTCAACGCACTCATAGATGACGGTATAGAGCTTAATTTCGACCTTCTCCTGATCGGCCAGATCCTGTACCTTCGCCTCCGGTTTCACGTTGAAGCCGATCACTATCGCCTCGGACGCGGACGCGAGCATCACGTCGTATTCGGTGATGCTTCCGGCGGCGTCGTGAATAATAACCACCTTCACGTCCTCCTGCTCCAGCTGGACAAGGCTCTCCCTGAGGGCTTCCACGGATCCCTGAACATCTCCCTTGATAATGAGGTTGAGTTCCCGTATATCCTGTTTCTGGATACGCTCGTAAAGGTCTTCCAGGCTCACCTTTGCTGGAGTGGAGAGCATTTCCTTCTCCCTCTCCTTGAGCTGACGATGGGTGGCGACTTCCCTGGCGTCCCGCTCGCTCTCGAACACGATCATCGGATCACCGGCCTCAGGAACGCCCCCGAGACCGAGAATCTCCACCGGCGTCGACGGGCCGGCCTCTTCAATCTGTTCGCCTCGATCATTGATCAGGGCGCGAACGCGGCCGCTGAAAAGCCCCGTTACAAGGTAATCGCCCACCTTCAGGGTCCCCTCGTTGATAAGAACGGTGGCGATGGGGCCTCGACCTCGATCGAGGGTGGCCTCCACGACGATACCCCGGGCGAGCTTGTTCGGATTCGCCCGAAGCTCAAGCATTTCGGCCTGGATAAGAATCATCTCAAGAAGTTCCTGGATACCGGTCTTCGCCTTTGCGGAGATCTCCACAAAGATAGTATCGCCGCCCAGATCCTCGGGCAAAAGCTCAAACTCCATGAGCTGCTTTTTCACTCGTTCCGGCTTCGCGTCCGGTTTGTCAATCTTATTGACCGCCACGATTATCGGGACACCGGCGGCCTTCGCGTGATTGATGGCCTCTCGGGTCTGGGGCATAACCCCGTCGTCGGCGGCCACCACGAGTACGACGATATCCGTTACCTGGGCGCCCCGGGCACGCATGGTGGTAAACGCCTCATGGCCTGGGGTATCCAGAAACGCGATCTTCCTTCCCTCACTGACCACCTCATAGGCGCCGATGTGCTGGGTGATGCCGCCTTCCTCCCCGGCGACGACATTGGCTTCCCGAATTGCATCAAGCAGGGTGGTCTTTCCATGATCAACATGCCCCATAACCGTTACGACCGGGGGGCGCGCCTTCAGATCATCTTCCGAATCCACGACATCCTTGATAAAGCGTTCCTCCTCAAAGGCGATATTCTCCACCTCGTGGGAGAATTCCTGGGCGATCACGGAGGCGGTGTCCATATCCAGTATCTGGTTGATGGTCGCCATAGTACCGAGATCCATGAGCTTTCTGATCACATCACCGGACTTTATACCCATCTTTTTCGCCAACTCGCCCACGCTGATGACGTCTTCGATTTTGATAACGCGTTTGATGGCCTTGGGAGTGGTGATTGTCGGTTTCTGAAAGACCTTTTTTACCTGTTTCGGCGTCCTTTTCTGTTTTTTCGCCCCCTTTGGCGCCCGAACCTTGCGTCCCTCCTCAAATTCCTGTTCGGGCTTGATCAACACTTCCCGCTTCTTCGGAGCCCGCTTCGGGGCGCTCTCCTCCGTGACGGCGGAGGGACGCCGTTTCTTCTTCTTTCTCTTCCCGGCTTCAACAGCCTTTTCCGGAGAGACGACCTGACCTACAGCCTTGTCGGGAGCTGCCGCCTTCTCTTCCTCCGGGGAGGTCCTTTTCGCTTTCGGCTTCGGTTTTGGTTTTTCCTTCTTTTCCTTATCCGGCTTCGCAATTATTTTTGGGCCGGACAACTCGGGAGAAACCTCACGGGAAACCGTTCGAAGCCTCTTCCTGGGTGCTGTCCTGCCCTTTTCTTCCGGCTCGGCGTGCTCCTCCGCGGCCATCTCTGCCTTCGCAGGCTCCGGTTTCTCTTCGGCGGCCTTCTCCGGAATCGGGGGCTCCTCTTTCGGAGCCGCGGCCTTCTTTGCGGCTTCCTTCTTGGTCTCGGTCTTTTTCTCGTCGACCGCGGGCTCAAGGGCCGCCTCGACCGGAGTTTTTGCGGTCTTTTTCGTCTTTTCCTCTACTGTCTCCGGCTCCTGGGATTCTTCTGCTTCCGCGGATTTTTCGGCGGCTTCCGTCGACTCCTTTTCCTCTTCCGGTTTCCCCTTTTTCTTGGCGCGCCTTCTGATAACCGTGGGTTTGATGCGTTCCTCTACAACCTCGGAACTGCGTTCCTTCTTGATTTTTTCCTCAAGAATGCGCACCTCCTCCGATTTGAGATTCTCAGAAGCGTCGGAAACTTCCAAACCCATTTCCTTTATCTTGGAAACGAGCGCCTCGTTCTCCATTTTTAGTTTTTTTGCGAGTTCGGAGACTTTCATTATTCCTACTATACGAAAACAACTGGTCCGTTTCGCGATACAAACCCGGTCGTTCCGGGTATATATACATTTCAACACACACGTATTACATCATCGCGTAATATCCTGTGTGATTTCACATATCCTTATCGCCACGGGCACGGGCCGACTCGATGAGCGCTTCCGCTTTCTTCTGCCCTATACCGGGAAGATCGCTGAGGGTCTCGGCGTCGCTTTGGGCGATCTTTTCTATGGTATCGAAGCCCGCCTGAATCAGGGTTTCCAGCATCTTATCACCCACGCCGTCAAGGTCCTTGAGAGACGATTCCACCGATTCCGTCGGTTCATCCACCGAGGCCGCCCCACCGCTGGGTGCGGGGGCCTCCGCCTCTGCGGTGTCGGTGTCTGTTTCTTCAATATCTTCAACGCTTCGGACCGGTTCCCGCCCCTCGACGATATCCAGTGCGACGGCGTAGATACTCTCGGCCTTTTTCTGCCCCAAGCTTGGAATGCTGGAAAGAAATTCCGGGCCGGATTCAACAACATCGGAGACCGACATGATCCCCGCCTCATACAGAATCTGCGCGGTTGCTATACCCACTCCGGGTATCGCACCCAGGGCGTAGATGACCTCGGCGAACTGCTTTTCCTTTTTCGAAGCGCTCTTGATGTCCAGCTTCCATCCGACAAGCTTCGAGGCGAGTCTGACATTCTGTCCCTTCTTCCCAATGGCGAGGGATAACTGGTCATCGGCGACGATAATCTCCATTTCCCGGACGTCTTCTTCGAAAATCACTTCCGTGACCTCGGCCGGGGACAGGGCGTTACAGACGAACTTGACCGTGTCTTCATCCCAGGGCACAATATCTATCTTTTCGCCCCTGAGCTCCTGCACGATGCTCTGCACCCGTGATCCCTTGATGCCGACACAAGCGCCCACCGGATCGACATCACGATCCGTGGAATACACGGCGATCTTGGAGCGCTCCCCCGGCTCCCGGGCCGCGCCCATTATCTTCACGATACCCTCGCTTATCTCCGGCACCTCCAGCTCGAACAGTTTGACCAGAAGACCCGGGTGCGTACGTGACATGATAATCTGAGGGCCCTTCGATTCCCGGAGAACGTCGAGGATGTAGGCCCTGATGCGGTCTCCCTGGCGATAGCCCTCTCGGGGCACCTGTTCCTTGGAGGGTATGATCGCCTCCGCCCGACCGAGATTCACGTAGATATTGCCTCGCTCGAAGCGCTGGACCATACCGGTGATCAGTTCGTTGACTCGATCCTTGTATTCCTCGTAGATGTTTTCCCGTTCCGCGTTCCTCACCTTCTGGATGATAACCTGCTTTGCGGTCTGGGCCGCGATCCTGCCGAAATCAGAGATATCAAGCTTGAAGCCGAGCACGTCCCCCAAGACCGCTTCCGGATCGGACTGGACCGCATCCTCGAGGGAAATTTCGGTCATTGGATCGGTAACTTCCTCAACCACTTCCTTGAACTCGAACAGCTCGACCTCACCCAGTTCCTCGTTAAACGACGCCTCAATTTCCCGCTGGTTACCGAATTTCTTATTAGCGGCGGTCAGCATCGCCGATTCAATGGCCTCGATGAGGACCTGCTTATCGATCCCCTTCTCTTTCTCGACCTGTTCCAGTACGTGGTTTAAATTCGAGTACATTCCCTTAATATACCCACCGTTCGTGTTAATTGCTCTTCAATCGAGCCTTTTTAACATCGTCAAGCGCAATACGAACACACATGTCCGTCTCCACTTGAACACTGATAATTCCGTCGGCCACATCCATAAGTCGGCCGGAAAAATTCTTTCTCCCATCGATGGGAGAAAATACGCTCACCCTGATATTCTTGCCCACATACTCCTTAAAATCCTCCTCTTTTCTGAGAGGCCGATCAATGCCGGGCGAAGAGACCTCCAGGGTATACGGCGTGTCTATCGGGTCTCGAGCCTCCAGGTATCTATCAAGGGTCTGACTGACCTCGGCACATTCATCAACGGTAATGTTCGTATCCTTGTCGATATAGAAACGAACCAGCCATCTCCCCTGACTCCGATGCAGCTCTATTTCGACCAGGCGACAGCCATGCACCTCGCACGCCTTCTCGCCCAATAGCCAAAGCACCTCTTTCAACGGATCGGTTCGATTCTCCCGCATGATTCGAAAATCCTTGACGACCTGTTTACACCGATGAGATCGTATTCCGTTGAAATCCTATAAAAGAACAACGACTATGTGACAAAGTCGCCGCATATAAAAAAGCGGGCAAAGAGCCCGCTTTCGAAGAAAAAGCAGACCCGAAATCGCCACTACTGCATCACGCACATTCCATAAAACCACAATAAAGCGATTGGAGCGGGCAACGGGATTCGAACCCGCGACATCAAGCTTGGGAAGCTTGCACTCTACCAACTGAGTTATGCCCGCACGAGCAACAGTTTACCAAACAAGCAATATAATGCCTATAAAAGAATTTGTCAAACTATTTATTTCTTCCAGGCATGATACTATTTGGAGATCACATGGGAATCCGGAACTACTCTATATCAAGAGAATCGAGGATTTTATCAATCTCTATCTTATCCTCTCCGTCGGAACCCTGTTCCCTCGATGACGACAATCCCTCCATGGGGGTTGCCGGAGACGAGATCCGCCCTGACATCGACTGCTGCGCGTCGTCTGTCTTCATCGGTTCTACATCCCGTGTATACTTCTGGGATTCTATCTCCTGAAGTAAATCTTTCGAAGCCCGTGAGAGCCCCAGCTCGCCGGCGACCTTTTCGATGATAGCCCTTCCGATCAGATCAGACTTCGAGAGCATTCCCTCTAGAAGGGCGTTGTCGCAGATATTGTTTATCAGACGCGGAATCCCGGTGGAATATACCTGAATCGATTCAATGGCCTCGCTGGTGAAGAGCATTCTGGTCGCACCGGCGACTTTCAGGCGATGTTTGATGTAGTTTTCCGTTGAGCCCAGATTGAAGTGGCCGAGGCGATAGCGCATGGCGACGCGCTGATTGAGCGGTTCATCCTGTTTCAGATTATTTTCCAGATCCGGAAGTCCAAAAAAAACAAACGTGACAAACTTTTTACCCGGTATCTCGAGGTTGAGAAGACCGCGAAACTCCTCCATGATTTCCCGATCCTTGAGCATCTGTGCCTCATCCACCAGGATAACCGCCGATCTCCCCTCCTCGGTTATCTCCACCAATCTCTCAAAAACCTGGCTGAGGAGCTTTACCTTTTCTTCCGCAGGATTATCGATGCCCAACTGCACTGCGATCTTCGCCAGGAGCCAATCCGCGGTAATTTTTGTATGAATAATCACCAACATCGACGCTTCATACTCATCCTCGGAAAGCATATTGAGAAGCTTCCGAGCGATGGTTGTTTTTCCGGTGCCCACATCTCCCATGAGCACCGCAAGACCCTTCATCGACTTGGTTGCATAGCTCAACTTTGCAAGAGCATTGGAATGCTGGTCGCTGTTGTAGTAAAACCTGCTATCCGGTGTATTGGAAAACGGCTCCAGATTCATTCCATAGTATTTGTAATGCTGCATTACTTCTGCAATATATGTATGTTAGGCGTATCGTTGTCAGGAATTGCAACAAAAAAAGACGATACACAATTATGCGGAGTTGCTATATATATGAAATTTTGCTTTTCGGCCTCTGAGGTTTTGGATCTTCACTTTCTTTTGTCTTCCGTTGGATCTCTTCTTCCCGTACAGTGGACATGTCCGGCACTACCTCTTCTTCCCGCACAGTGGGCATTTCCGCCGGTATTGTGTGAACATCAACGGTCGGCACAGCATTCTCAACCACTCCACCCTTTTTGAGCAACTCCAGCTTTTCGGAGATTTCCCGAAAGCGGGAATTCTGGCTGTATATTTCCGTGTACAGAGGAAGCGCCATGTCTATCTCCCCCGCCATTTCATACGACAGGGCCAATTCGTATTTCAGCCCGAGGCTCTCATCGGGCTGGATTCCAGGGGAATCGAGAGCTTCACGAAAATAATCGATGCTCTTTTCCAGCTCACCGATATCCCGGTGCGTCACTCCGAGGAGTATAAAGCTGTCGAGCCTTCGTTTCGGATCGTTGACGGACGTTTGCAACGAGCTGATGGCATCATCATAAAGCCCCATTTCTCGATATGCGATGCCGAGGTTATAGTAAGTATCGTAATCCTCTTTCCCAAATTGTTTTTCCACACCACGCTTGAATTCATCAAACACATCCTCAAAGGAGATATGTTCGTCCTCCCCCAGCAGTCCCGCGCCGCCCTTGGATTCGATTTGAAGATCGTCATCAAGAACAACGCCTTCCAACTCCCTGGCGAGATCAAAATAGTCCTCACCTTCAGGCAAGGGTTCGTCATCCGGCGCCATATTAATCAGCCGGGATTCCACGCCGGAAGAAGCACCGGCATGCCCCACCGGGGGAACGTGCTCGAATTCCACCTCCTCGGTAATTACTTCGGGTTCGTTTGCAATATACTCGAAGCCTCCATCCAGACCATCGGCCTCTATCTCTATGGGCTCGACGCCAATCTCACCCATCTCTACTTCATCGACTATCTCGATGGCATCACCCGCGTCAACGACCACCTCGTCGTGAAAACCGCCGATATCGACCTGATCGTCAACGAGCACCTCAAAATCTTCGACAACCTCAACGGAAGGCTCACCATCCATGCTCAGTCCGGAGAAATCCACGCCGGTTTCAAATTCCACAACAGGCTGTATGTCGGGATGCGAACCCGTTTGAAGGAATTGCTGCTGTTCATTCTTCAAGCGGAGATAATCCCTGTCCTTCTCACCCGCCTGCAGTAATTCGTCATACAACGTGACAAGTCGCCTGCGGGGGATGGAATAACGCGGCTGCCTGGAAATATAGTCTTCGAGGGCCCGCGCCGCTTCTTTCACCTGACCGTACTTAACATAGGTATCGATCTTGAGCATCAGAAGATTGCCTTCACTGTCCAGGGTTTCCCCTCCGACGTCACCCTGAACCTCATCGATGACCTCAACAACGGCCACATCCTCAAGAATATCGGCCTCAATGACATCCGCCTCTACGGCGTCCGTGATAATTTCCGCTTCTCCGAAATCCCCGGAATCGGCGAAATCCTCCATTCCCCCAAAATCCGATACGGAGCGCAGTTCGGAGGGGAGGCCCTCATCGGTAATATCCGAGGCAAGCGAGCTTGTAATATTTTCATAGAGCGCCTTGAAATGATTCGCTCGTTCTTCCTGACCCTTACTTCTGAAATGAAGCATCAACTGGGTGTACAGGTCTTTCAGGATGTCTCTCTTGCCGAGTTTTTCGTATACATCGGCAAGAGTCACTTTCGCCTCTATAAATTCCGGGTCAACCTTGATTATTTTCCTGAGATACTGGCTTGCAGGCTCAAGCTCATTTTTATGAAGATGAATCTTCGCCTTGAGGTGCAGCAGGCGTTTATCTTCGGGAGCGTTCTTGAGCCCCATATCGAGACGGGCGGAGGCGATATCAAGACGGCCCTTCTTTATATATATATCCGCAAGATCGGTAAGCAACTCGATCTTGTTGGATGCCCTGTTGACCAGTTTTTCGTACAGGTTGACGAGATCGTCGATCCGGTTCTGCTCCTTGAGGATCTTCCCCAGATTGATATATTCCTCAATTCCGCGATCCTCATACCCGCTCTGGTAATAGGCATCGGCAAGCTTGAACCGCAATGACAGGTTTTCCGGTGTCATTTCTGACATGGTGGAAAGCGTGTCAAGGGCTTTTCTGGTCTCTCCCTTTCGCTCATAATGGGAATATACCAGCTGATACTGCTTAATTGAATCACCGAGGAGATTCTGCTGATGATAGAGTTCCGCGAGCTTGAGATTTATATGTATTTGGGAGGGATCAATCTTGAGAATTTGCTTGTAAACGGCGATAGCCCGAAGATAGAATCCGTCATCCGAATAATATTTGGCCACATAGTTATATTCGGCGATGGCTTCTTCTTTTTTATCCTCTCGGGCATGGAGATCACCAAGCTTTTGACGAACCTTTATATCCTTCGGATCTTCCTTTAAAATCCGTTCATATTCTCTGATAGCCCGATCGTACTGACCCTTCTGCAAATACTTCTGCGCAGCCAGCGTCGCCTTGTTCTTATCAAAGGCCATAATATCCCGTTATTACAAAGCAATGATATGAAAATACTATATCGCGCAGTAAAAGTCAATAGATATAATACCTCAAATGAATCGACACAGACACGTAAAAAACAAAGGGAGAGAAGGAAGGGCCTTTGTGAATTATTCCATGAGCGAAAAAGGCGTTAGATGTATTGATTTATAAACGATCCATTGACATATCCCTTGCTGAATTGAGGATCGTTCATGATTCTCATACACATGGGGATGGACGTTTCGATGCCGTCTATAATGAATGAACTGAGGGCCCTTTTCATTCGTTCAATGGCCTTCGGCCTGTCCGGCGCTGCAACAATAAGCTTCGCAATCAGCGAGTCATAAAACGGATTAACGAACGCGCCGCAAAAAACCGCGGAATCCACCCTCACACCGGGGCCTCCGGGAGAAATATACTCTGTCACCCACCCTGTGGATGGAGTAAATCGAAACGGATCTTCCGCCATGATGCGGCATTCTATCCCGTGTCCCCTCACGACGATATCATCCTGATCGTACTCCAACTCATCGCCCGCCGCGATCACCAACTGCTGCTTGACCACGTCCAGCCCGGTTACCATCTCTGTTACGGTATGCTCTACCTGTATGCGTGTATTCATCTCCGAAAAATAGAACGAGCCGTCGGGCATCAGTAAGTATTCCACGGTACCGATACCGGAGTATCCGACGGATTTCACGAAATCCACCGCCGCCTGCCCCATATTCCTTCGCAGATCGTCATCAATGCCTGCGGCGGGGGATTCCTCTATTATCTTTTGATAGCGCCTCTGTATGGTGCAGTCCCTGTCTCCAAGGTGGATGGCATGCTGCCTGTGGTCGCAGAGTATCTGAAACTCGATATGCCGTGCGTTTTCGAGATACTTCTCAACATATATCCCCGGCTTTTTCAGGTATTCCTTCGTCTCCTGCTTGGCAAGATAGAATGTATCCAAAAAATCAACACGATCGGCGACAACCTTTATCCCGCGGCCGCCGCCGCCGCCCACCGCCTTGATGATCACCGGGAATCCCAGCTCATCAGCAACCTCCAGCGCCTCCCGATCGCCCTCGATAACGTGTCTGCTTCCGGGAACCACTGGGATACCGCAGGATTTCGCCGCATGCTTGGCGGCGAGCTTGTCGGCCATCAGCGACATCGAGTCCACCGAAGACCCGATAAAGGTGATGCCTCCGTCGACACACGCCTCTACAAACTCCAGGTTTTCAGAAAGGGGACCGTAGCCGGGATGTATCGCCTGGGAGCCGGTAATATGAGCAGCGGAGAGGATCGAGGCGAAATTAAGATAGCTTTGCTTGATGTCGGCGGGCCCGATGCAGACCGCCTCATCCGCCAGAATGACCGGCAGGGAATCACGATCGGCTTGTGAATACACGACGACGGTTTTTATTCCCATCTCCCTGAGGGAATATATTATCCGTACGGCGATCTCACCCCTGTCGGCAATGAGGACCTTATCAAACATATATGCCTGTAGTATAGGGGGATATTAGAGGGGTTCCAGCAGAAAAAGCGACTGTCCGTATTCCACCGGCTGGCCGTTCTCAACCAGTATAGAGACTATCACACCGTCTACTTCAGTTTCGACCTCGTTCATCAGTTTCATTGACTCGACGATACACAGCACATCGCCCTTTCTGACTTCCTGGCCGACCTCCACGAACGGAGGTGAATCGAGAGCGGATGAGCGATAGAAGGTGCCCACCAGCGGCGATGTAACAGAGAGAAGATCAACATTGTCGGGCACACCGTCGCTTTTTCTTTTTGCCTTTGATGATTTTTTTTCAGGCGCCGATACTTCACCGAGGTATCTTCGTATCCTGATGCGATCACCTGCGCTATGAACATCAATCTCCGAGATATCCGTACCCTCAATCGCCTTAATAATGTCCTTTATTTCCTTGATATTCATAGCACTCCCTGTTATCTGTCTCGGTTTCTTTATCGAGAAACGCGTTCGATATACTCTCCACTGCGGGTGTCGATTTTCACAACATCACCCTCATCAATGAACAGAGGCGCCTGTACCACGAGACCTGATGAGAGCGTGATCGGCTTGGTGCCGCCGGTTGCGGTATCCCCCTTCACGCCCGGATCGGTCTTAACCACCGGCATCTCTACAAACGTGGGAAGTTCGATCGATATGGGGTTGTTGTTATGATACAGAACCGTCAGGACCAGCTCATCAATGAGAAAATTTGCGGAATCGCCCACCTGGTCATGGGTGAGGAATACCTGCTCGTATGTCTCTGTATCCATGAAGTGAAAACCGTCGTCGTCTCCATAGAGATACTGCATCTCCTTCTCTTCGAGGGAAGGCTTCCCCACTTTTTCACCCGAGCGGAATGTTTTTTCCAAAACCGCGCCCGTTTCAAGATTTTTAAGCTTTGTACGAACAAATGCACCGCCCTTGCCCGGCTTTACGTGCTGGAACTCGACAATGATGAACGGTTTACCGTCGATCTCGACCTTCAAACCTCTTCGAAACTCTGCTGTTGAATACACGGCATCACTCACTAAAGATGAGTATTTTTTACAAAAATCAGCTAACTACTTTAAATGATTTGCTGAGCGTTGTCAATACCGAACCGCCGTCATCCTCCACCAAAACCATGTCCTCCACCCGAACCCCCCCCCAACCGGGGATGTAGACCCCGGGCTCGATGGTAATGACCATGCCCGCCTCAAGGACCGTCTCTCCCAGTGAACTGATTGTCGGCGGCTCGTGCACGTTCAGGCCCACACCATGGCCGGTGCCGTGGGTAAAAAATTCACCGTACCCCTTTTCGGCCAGAAAGTCCCGAGCGGCGGCGTCGATATCGACGGCGGACACTCCCGCCCGTACCCGTGTTATCGCTTCTCTCTGGGCGCCACGAACGGCGTCATACACCTCCCTTGCTCGATCGTTCGATCTCCCAACCATGTACGTAATCGTCTGGTCGGAGGCGTATCCGCGATACTCCGCGCCGAAATCGATAATCACGAAATCCCCCGCTTCAATCGTTCGATCCCCCGGTGATGCGTGCACGTGAGCACCGTGTTCCCCTGTGGCGACGATGACCGGGAACGGAAGCGGCCCGCTTCCCCGTTTTCTGATCACATACTCAAGCTCGGACGCAATGTCCCGCTCGGAAACCCCGGGGGAGATCATCTTTGCGACGTCTTCCAGAGCGGCTTCGGAAATGGACACGGCGCGGCGCATCAGAGAAATCTCATCAGCGGACTTGATCATCCGCAGTTCCGCGAGGTCTCTTTCAATGGGAACAAATCGTGCAAATCCCGTCACTTTCGATACGTTTTTATACATCGCCAGAGATATATGAAACGATTCAACCCCGACTCTCGTCAATCCCAGGTCGGCGACGGATTTTCTGACCCCGTCCGCTTTTCTCATGTATCGTTCTACGGCAAACCCGGACACCTCGCCGGACGCCTGTGTCACATACCTCCCATCGGTCAGGAAGACCCCCCCCTCCAATCCCAGAACAAGCATCCCATCACTGCCGGTGAAGCCGGTATAATACCGGACATTCTTCATATCGGTGATGAGGACGCCGTCAAGATCGAGACTCTTGATATACTCCTGAAGACGCTCGATACGATCCGTATTCACCGTGTATCTCCCGGTGTCTCCCCGGCAATCCACGAAAGGGCCAGCACATACCCCTCGACACCGAGCCCTGCTATAACCCCCCGGGCGATATCCGAGATGTAGGAATGTTTTCGAAATTCCTCCCTGCCGAAAATATTTGTAAGGTGAACCTCGATAACCGGAATGCGGGATGACCATACCAGCAAGGCGTCGCGTATGGCGATTGACGTGTGCGTATACGCCCCTGCATTGATAACGATGCCGTCAAACCGCTCCGACGACTGGATTCTGTCGACGATTTCACCCTCGACATTCGACTGAAAAACGTCCACCTGAATGCCGAGATTCGTCGCGGCATCTTTGATACGGGAGACAAGATCGTCATATGTGAAAGACCCGTAGATCTCCGGCTCTCGTTTACCGAGCATATTGAGATTCGGACCGTTTATAATCAGTACATTCATCGTCTTCGCCTAAAAAAAGAAAGACTGCTTGTGCGCAGTCATGATAAATCAATGTATCGATCGGAAACTAAAACATCTCCCTGAGCTTCAGTGAGCCGACCCTCACCCGGTACCTGCCCTTTCCGAGATCGGCCCCCCGCGACGTGATAAGAATAAAGTAGTATTCCTCGGATATGACATGAACAATCAAGGTTATCGTATCAAGAACAATCGTGATGTCTTTAAGATCATTGAAATGAAAGATGGAAGCAAGCTTGTGCACCTCCATCATTGTAGCCGCATATTCCGCGCCGATCAATTCCACGTCGATGCCGTTTTGAGACATGGTCACATGTTCCAGTATGATTCCGTCCTTGCCGATTATTATTCCCGCCAGAGAACCGGGGACCGATTCCACAACGTTCTGGAGAACTTCTTTAAAATCAATCATAGAAAACAAACACACATCACATATACGAAAGAATCATTTTGCAGCAGCCGCACACATTGGTATTTTTTTGACATAAACAATGAATTAAGATTTTAACATATTTAATCATATAACAAAAACACAAAGAAGTCCTTTTTTTATTGGGAAATATCCCTTCTCTTCTTCCGTATATCTTCAAGCCAGCTGTTCAGACGCTCGATTGCACGTTCTGATTGCTGCGTATCTTCCGGTGATATATCGATATCCGCACGAAGTCCCTCTTCTCCGCTCTCCCCGGGCAGGCCCGAGGTCATCTGCATCCGGACATGTTCCAATTTTTCTCTAAGGGACTCATTTTCGGGATACACCCGGTAGAGATCCTCATATATCCCCAGAGCCTTGTCCAAATGACCCTGCTTGACATATATATCCGCTATCGTCTCGGTGGTGATACTCACTCCCTCATCGTCGGGCACCCCGTCACCTTCATCAATCAGGGGCAACATATCCTCGTCGTCATCAGATCTTTCCTCGGGAAAATCATCATCGCCGAACTCTTCGTGGATGCTGAGTGATCTATCTTCCTCGACCTGTGGTTCCGCCAAATCTTCCAGTTCGTGAAAATCGATATCATCTCTGCCTTCCAGAAAATGCTCTTCTTCTCTATCCTCCTCGGTAAAAACGGATGTCTCCTCCGTTCCGGAAGGCGTTTCCATCTCTAAAGGAGCTTCCACCTCCTGAGACACATCGAATTCGGTGCTTTCCGTAGGGGTTTCAAATCCCGACTCTTCGGGCTGCTCCTCAAACGCCTCGCTTTCTGTCGGTGTTTCAAATGAATCGAAAGCCATTTCCTGCTCCATGGATTCGTCGGTGGGGGTCTCCATGGTGAAAAACGGATCGTCCGTCTCAACCATGCCCTCACCAGTGTCGAAACTCACGGAATCATCGCCCGAAAAGTCCCCCCCTTCTATCCCCTCGTGTGAAACAGGCATGTCAACACCGGGTTCATCCGAGAGATTAAAACCGACGCCCGGTCCAAGATCGCTTTCGGCCATACCTTCCTTTTGGATATCGATACCGGAAGAAACCATTGTATCACCGAATTCGTCAGGGGCCTCCTTCAGTGCATCGTCGTCGTCGAAGTCGAATTTTATCGGGATGTCATCATCACCGATGCCTTCCTCGGGTATTTCCATCCCCGGAGCGGTCTCTCTCTCACCGAACTCATCGGAAACCTCCCCCGCCGAATCTATGTCGTCGAGGCCGAACTCCATCGGGAGATCCGCATCACCGATGCCTTCCTCGGGTATTTCTATCCCCGGAGCGGTCTCTCCCTCGCCGAATTCATCGGAAATCTCTCCCACCGAATCTATGTCGTCGAGGCCGAATTCCATCGGGAGATCCGCATCACCGATCCCTTCCTCGGGTATTTCCATCCCCGAGTCTATCTCTCTCTCGCCGAACTCATCGGAAATCTCCCCCACCGCACCAGTGTCGTCGAGGCCGAATTCCATCGGGAGATCCGCATCACCGATGCCTTCCTCAGGTATTTCTATCCCCGGAGCGGTCTCTCTCTCGCCGAATTCATCGGAAGCCTCCTTCACCACACCCGTGTCGTCGAAGTCGAACTCCATTGAGATATCCTGCTCCAAGAGATCCTCCCCGGGCGTCTCAACACCAGAGGAGTCTACGGTATCGCTGAATTCATCGGGAGTCTCTTTTGCGGCACCTGTATCGTCTAAGTCGAATTCCGAGGAAAAATCCTCACCCGATATGTCCTGGTCAAGCAGGTCGCCATCCAGGCCGTCGATATCCCCTGATTCACCCAGAGAGATACTTTTGCTCTCATTTTCGACCTGATCAAATGCCAGAAACTCCTCCGGAATTTCATCCATCATCGAAGACAGATCAATATCGTCGGACAGAGAATCGGTTTCAACGTCTTCGGTCGAATCCAGCGTGAACTCGAAGGAATCTTCCTCGTGTGATATATCACCTCCCGCTTGTTCTATATCTCCCTCAAATTCGGGAGCCGATGTGCTTTCATCCAGATCAATATCGGATAAAACATCATCGTCATCACCCGGAGACAACTCATCTTCGAAACTTCCCGCCTCCGCCACCAGGGCCGCCAGGTCATCATCTCCCAACTTTTCCGGGACGTCATCGGGTTCTTCAAAAACATCGTCACTCACTTGTTCGAGAATTTCTCCCTCGGCCCCTATATCGGCTTCAGATTGGCCAAGTATCTCGGACATCTCCTCATCAAGAAGGTCAGTTGAGTCTTCGCCTGAGTCAAGGTCGAAGAAATCGTCATCCAGCCCTTCCTCATAAGCCCCGTCTTCAATTTCATCTTCGATTTCATCTTCGATCTCGTCTTCAAACTCATCTCCGGCCTCTTCTTCGGCGGACAAATCCCGAAGAACAGAGTTTATGATGTCATCTTCTCCCGCTTTTTTCTCGGTGTCACGGGGCTCTTTTTGTTTTTTCTTGTCACCGTGACCGATGCCTTCAAGAATATGTGACACTTCTTCATCATCGGGAGACAGCTCGAGAACTCTTTTAAAATACTCAACGGCCTGATCAGGATTGCCCTGGGCTATGTATACATTTCCCAGCACTTTATTTGCCAGAAGATTGTCCGGCGTTATCGCAACGACCCGTTCCATTTCATCACGGGCCTCATCGTACATTTCCTTGTCGAAATACGCCCTCCCCAACGAGACCCTGCCGCTGAGGTATTTTGGATACTTTTCCACACCCTTTCGGGCCAATTCGATCGCTTCGTCAATCATTCCTGCTTTGCGGTAGAGATCTGCAAGGGGGGCAAATACACGGGACGCCGGATTTTTCTCAAGCATCTGTTCGTACTTGATCATTTCCGGGGTTTTTGTAACGAAAACCGAACTGGGAGAAGGGGAAGATGTTACCTTGGCGGGTGAAGGAGTATCGTTTTCGTGGGAAATACCCGGTGGCGTCTGAGTATCAGTCTTTTTTTCATCAGCCACGAGAAGCCCCTAATTGTCCAATAATATCAACTATATCCGTGGCCCTCATCTTTTTAACAGTAACATAACCGATACCCGCTGTCAATACAAAATTGATGTGAGCCTCCTGGGCCTTTTTATCATAATTAATTGCATTTACAAAATCGTTGTTCGAATATCCGGGAAGTTCGGTCTGAAACCGATATGCCTCAAGCAGGGTGATAATACGTGCGACATCATTTGAATCGATCTCCCCCAGCTTCTCGGATATTCGCACGGCGGCGGCCATTCCCGTCGCCACCGCATGTCCATGACGTATCGTACCAAAGCCGGAAAGTCTCTCAATCGCATGACCGAAGGTATGTCCAAAATTGAGAATTCTCCGAAGATCCGCTTCACGCTCATCCTGTGAGACCACGTGCGATTTAATCCGGACCGAGGTAGTAACCATTTTCATCAAAGCGTCTCTATCCCGAGACATTACCCGGTTATGATGCGTTTCAAGATATGAAAAAAGCTCTTCATCGGCAATAACGGCATGCTTTATCACCTCCGCCAGTCCCGAAAGATATTCCTCCTCGGGAAGTGACGAGAGCGTTTCCACATCGGCAAGAACAAAACGCGGCTGGTAAAATACACCGATGAGATTTTTTCCAAGCGGATGGTTTACCGCCGTCTTCCCTCCCACCGACGAATCAACCTGGGCCAAAAGCGTTGTGGGAACCTGGATATACGGGATCCCCCTCAGAAACGTCCCGGCGGCGAATCCCCCCAGATCTCCGATCACACCGCCGCCCAGGGCGACGAGCGGCGTCTTTCGGTCCGACCGAAATGACAGCAGTTCGTCATAGACGTGTTCGAGGGTAGAAAATTGCTTCGATTGTTCTCCCGGTGGAACCACGATCATGTGTGTCTGGGTCCCGGATGTGTCAATTGCTTTTTGCACCCGCTCCCCAAAGAGCGTTGCAACATGTTCATCGGTCAGTATCGATGCCCGACGTTCCTCCACCAGAGATCCGATTTTACCGATAATTCCGCTCCCAACGTACACCGGGTAGCTTCTGTCGCCCAGGGCGACAGTTATCCGTTCCATGACCGTTTTCTCTCTTCCCACAGTGATATTATCTCTCCGGCGATTTCTTTCTTGTGCTTTCCACTGGTATCTATGTGCACATCCGCTTCATCATAAAATGATTTTCTCTCTTCCAACAACTTGGCGACGATTTCTCGCGGATTTTCCACATTGATCAGCGGCCGGGATTCCCTTCTTCCCGCACGACTGAGGATTTCCTCGACCGTAGCTTCCAGACACACGATTATACCGGACTTCCGGAGCATCTCTCTGTTTTCCGGGCGTATCATCGCGCCCCCCCCGGTGGATATCACCGTCTTTCGCATGCAGGAGACCTCTTCAATCTTTTTCGTTTCCCTGTCTCGAAACGACGTCTCACCTTCAACCTCGAATATCTTCGAGACCGACACCCCCGTCTCCTCTTCGATGAGACTGTCCAGATCCATAAAGGCATATCCGATGGAGTCGGCAACGATCCTGCCCACAGCGCTTTTCCCCGTGGCCATAAATCCGGTCAAAACTATGTTTGTTCCCCGATTCAAAACGAATCGATTCTCTCCACATATCGTCGATAATTTTCTTCTATATCCGACTTATTCGCCCCGCCGAATTGGCACAAAAACGCTTCCGTCAACACCACGGCCGCCATCGCCTCGACAACCACGGCGCACGCGGGCACGGCGCAGACATCGGACCGCTCCGCCGCAGCCGACACCTTTTGTTTTGTCTCAATATCCACGGTATCCAGCGGTTTCATCAACGTCGGTATCGGTTTCATCGCGGCCCGCACCACAAGCGGCATTCCATTGGTCATGCCGCCTTCCATTCCCCCCATGTGGTTTGTTTTACGGCGATATCGCCCGTTTCCTATGCGAATAATTTCGTCGTGTACCTCAGAGCCGTACCGTCCGGACAGATTAAAACCGTCCCCGATTTCCACCCCCTTTACGGCCGGAACACTCATGATCGACGCGGCAAGCCGGGCATCGAGCCTCGTATCCCATCGTACGGCCTCACCGAGACCGGGGGGAAGACCAACAACCGCCACCTCGACAACACCCCCCAGCGTGTCTCCGCTTTCCTTCACCGTGTCGACCATGATTTTCAGATCGTCATCATAATCGGGTACGGGGGTTGAAAAGGGCGAGGATTCGGCGTGTACGCTTCTTTCCTCATACGAAACGTCCTCACACTCGATGCTCACACCCCCGAGATCAACCACATATGAATGAAACACCACATGAAAATGACGAAGCAGCTCCTTGGCCAGGCCGCCTGCGGCCGTCCGCGCCGCCGTTTCCCGGGCGCTTGACCGCTCGAGCACGTTTCTGAGGTCCCTGTGCCCGAATTTCATACCGCCGACCAAATCGGCGTGCCCCGGCCTCGGTCTTGTCACTTCACGACCCGGATCGATCCCCGGATCGGCCGACATATATCGTTCCCAGTTTTCCCAATCCCGATTCTCTATTAAAAACGCCACCGGGCTCCCGATGGTCTTCCCGTTCCTTATGCCGGAAATCGTCTGGACCCGATCACTCTCAATGGCCATTCTGCCGCCCCGGCCGTATCCCTTCTGGCGTCGGGCCATATCCGTATTAACGGCGTCCAGATCTATCGAAAAACCGGCGGGGACCCCGTCCACAATAACCACAAGGGCCCTCCCGTGGGACTCACCGGCGGTATGAAAGGAAAACTTGGTCACACATACCATCCTACGCGAGAAAAAAGGGTGCGTCGGAACAACATCCCGAGCGCACCCGTCATACGCAAGCAATCAAAAAAATATTACAATCCGGTTTCGGACATCATCAGCTCTTCTTCCCGAATGATCGTCGGTGTCAAGAATATCAGAAGCTCCCGTCTGCTTTCCGTTGTATTTTTCGTCTTAAACGCCCATCCGAACAGCGGGACGTCTTTGAGCAGCGGGAATCCTGTCTCGGTTTCATTGACGTCCTTCCGGTAGAGACCGCCGATGACTATTGTATCTCGATTGTCAACAAGCACCTCGGTGGTGAGTTCCTTTGTATCCTCGATATAATAGGTGTTATCCGCACCGCCGATGTTCAAGATAACCGCCTCGCCCTGTGTCTCATGCAGAAGATCTATTTCTATCTTTATCCGCTCATCTGCGGAGATGGTCGGCGTGATCTTAAGCTCCGTGGTGATATCCTGATAGTCGACTTCGCCCGATGTGGTAACGTTTCCGGTATCATCGCTGCTTTCGGTGACGTTTCGTATCGGGATACTTCTTGTGATGATAAATTCCGCCGTCACGTTGTTGAGAACCCGAACCTTCGGCGTTTCGATGACCTCGGCCTCTCCCATCTGTTCAAGCGCCTTCAGCTGCAGCTCCAGCCTCAGTGCGTCGTCCAAAAATCCCAAAAGAACCGAGGCCCCTCCGATTCCCAGGGTTGACGTCGTTGCGGGATTCGGGAATATCAATGTTGCGGGGTCGAAGTAATTATCGAGATTTATCAGGGCATTATCCAGCGTTCCCACAGCCCCCTTTATCGTGGAATCACCCGCCGTCGCCTCCTCGTTCCATCCGGCGATCCAGTTGACACCCAGCTCCTGGGTGAAGCTGTCGTTCATCTCCACAATCCGTGCTTCCAGCCTGATTTCCGGTGTGGCAACATCAAGCTGGTTGATGATTTCGACAATCGGGTCGAGCCGGGAGGGTATATCGGTAATCAGGAGCGACTGGGTTTGAGAAAACTCGGTTATGGCGCCCCTATCGCTGAGCATCGGAGCAATCACCGCCGTTACGCTGGGGAGATCGGCGTAGCTCAGATCGATCTTTCGAGTAACGAGTTCCTCCAGTTCCTCCAGGGCGCGACGACTGGTAAGTTCCGCCTCCCTTTCGGCGTTCAGGGTCTGATTCCTGGCGACGCGTATCACGTTTCCCTCTCGCTCCATCCCCAGATTCTGGTTTTCCAAGATGATATCAAGGGCCTGATCCCAGGGAACATTGACCAGTCGAAGAGTGATGTTTCCCCGGACATCAGGATCGACAAGTATGTTCAGACTGCTCACCTCGGCGATGAGCATGAATATCTGTTGTATATCCGCATCGGAGAAGATCAGGGTGATATTCTTTCCCGTGTATTTCTTTTCCTCCTCAGTGATGGCCATCTCGGCGACTTCTTCCAGCTCATCGGGGGTCATCACCTCTGAGGGCGCCACCGACGGAGTTTCCCCGGGGAGCGTGGCCGGCTGCGACAGGCCCTCCGTTATCACCGGTTTGGGGGAGAGGTCCGCAATTGTCGGATCCATGGTCACCGTATCGCTCATCGAAAAGTCGACAACGATCGCATTGCCCTGGGCATAGTAGTTGTATGCGGCCTTCTCTGAAAGCACGATGCCGATTCGAACCGAATCCTCGCCCTGGGTTGTGTTCACATATGAAATAGGCGTATTTAAATTCGAAGAAAAGTCCAGCTCCGTGTCGACACCGTTCCCGATCAGAGCATTTGGAATGTCAACGATAATACTTCGCTCGGATACCATTTTCGCCGTGAAATCGGAACTTCCGGTGGTGGATATCACAACGCTGGAGATATCGCCGTCGGTTCTTACATCCACGCCGGTAACGACCACATCGCTTGTGGGCGTACGCGTTTCAGTCGGAACGCTTCCCGTGTTCGCGGGTGTACCGACCGTTCCCTCACGGAAAACAACCATAAGTTTGTTGTCCACCGGGTACACGTTGTAATCGCTCATCGTGGGATTATCAGACTCCAGGACGATCCTCACCTTATCGGGATGAATACCCACCTTAATAGCGCTGATATCGGCGCTTTCCACAGGTATCGTCTCGTTTGGATAGTTGCTGGAAATTCCCGAGAAATCGATGACAAGGCGATTTGGATCGTCGAGCACAAACGTCTCGTAGTCTAACATCGCGCCGTCGCCCAGTATGGTGACGCTGGTCCCGTCGGCATCGCTGTCCGTCACAATATTGATAATCTTCGTGGCGGGATTGTCCCATACCGTCTTTTCGGGTTCCGAAATCTCATAATACGAAGGAGTACCGGAGTCATCCGCAGTGTACGGTATGTCGTCGGCGGTTTCCGAGGAGATGGAGGATGGATCTATCTTTTGAATCTCCACCTGCACCTGATTATCCTGAGGTTTTGACATATAGTAGTTTGTATCATCGCTCAGGTAAATCTCCAGCCTGGCGACACTGATCCCGTCACTGTCATAATCCAGTTTCTTTATCTCGGTAATGGTGACGTTATCAACGATCGATTCCGTGCCGGATTCCACAAATTCCGCATCAGGAATATCCACGACAAGCCGCAGCGGAGATTCCAGACGATACGGCGTGTAAGTGACGGAAGCATCCGCCTCAAGCAGAACAACGAACCGATCATCATACTCACTCACTGAGGTAACGTCGACAGACAGATTCGCACCGGATGTTGATGTACCCGTTCCTGTTGTAACGCACGAAGAGAGCGCCATGATACTTATCGCGAGCAGGCTGAGGAAGCGAAAGAGTGCGTATCTATTATGGATAGACATTTATTGCCTCCCGGCTAATGTTAAAGTCTCAATTCTTGTTTGTTCTTCACCGTAGAAGTCCAGGTAATTGATTTCCACCTGTACTTCGTCCTCGGTAATTTTCACAACACGTCCCTCCGCCACATTCGTACCAACATACAGGCTGAATCCCTTCTTATAGGGATCTTGCACCATGGCCACGCCCGTTCCCAGTTCCGGATCATAAATAATCGCCTTGAGTTCAAGCTGAGATAGTTTATATTTCATCAGAGGAGTCAATTCCTCTGGAGGAACAACCACGGTCGTTTCAACCTTTAGGGTAAACGGTCTGAACGGATCTCTCCGCTCCCTGGTGTCGTAATAAAAGTCCTCGGAGCTGACAACCTCATCCCCCTCCGCCGATCCTTCCATTGTTAGCATGGCGATATCCATGCCGAACGTATCCGATATCGTCGGGACGGTCTCGACGGGCGGAGTCTCCGTAGGCGCTGTTTCGCCCGGGATCGTCTCTACCCCGCCTTCCGGGGCTGCCGTTTCAGGAGCGGGCGATGTCCCTTCAGTGGTCGTTTCTCCAGGTACAGGAGGCGCTGTTTCTCCCCCTTCCACCGGAGGCCCCGTCTCAGCCACCTCCGTGGGTGGCTGTGTTTCGCCTCCCTCCGCCGGTGGTCCGGCTTCACCCCCTTCGGGCGGTGTCGTCGTTTCAGTACCTTCAACGACGGGGGGCTGGCCTTCCGGGGCCGGAGGGCCGCCCTCGGGTGCCACTTCCGGTCCGGTTGCGGTTTCCGGTGCTTCACCCGGGGGGAGTGTTCCCTCGGGGGGGATCGAGGTTTTCGTCGGATCGTCTTCGCTCAGCTCGTGGATCGTCGGCTTGGGCGCCTCTTCCTCGGTATCAAGAAACGGTATCTTATCTCCATACCGATCCAACAGGTCCGAACATCCCGTGATGAACGGAAGAGATACAATGAATAGTATAATGACGGAGAGGGAACGAACTTTCATATGTATGACTCCAATCTCCCTATCTTCACCCGCTTATCCTCTTAAAATCTAAACGTAACCACACGACACGTTATATCAAGAATTATTTCATTATCGACAACAGTACCACGGGTCATCTTGACATTTCTCACATTAATAATTCGATCAAGCTGGCGCAGCTTGTCCAGAAACGTCGCAAAGCCATGATATGTCCCCTTGACGCGAATGGATACGGGAACCTCGTAATAATCACCCACCTGGGTTTCGCCGACGGGTTGAAAGAGGAGAAACTCAAGACCGGCCTCATTACCTTTGCTGTCTATCTGTGAGAGAATTTCGGGAATCTCTGAGCTGGTGGGAATGGCAACCAAAAGAAGATTCAACTCCGCTTCCAGCTCCGCGACCTTGGCCTTGTACGCATCCATGTTCTTCTTCGTGTCCTGAAGTTTCTGGAGTTCCGTCTTGGATTTGTTCAACGCCTCAAGGTTTTTTCTCAATTCCTCCTTCTTCCCAGTGTATATGCCGAAATAATATCCGGCACCGATACCCACCATAACGCCCAAGAGAATGAGAAACTTGTATTGATTTGGGATGTTTTTTACCGAATCAAGTGTTAAAGCCATCTTTACGCCTCAAATAATATCCCGCCGTCCGGTATAGTATTCAAATAGATGTGTAAAAAGTCCGCCTTTTTCATCTATTCCGTCGCTTCCGGCGTCTCAGGTGAATAGTATACAATCGCCATCGTCAACGAAAATCGATTGACGGTATGTCCCTCGTATTCGCTCTTCTCGCTTTTCGCAAGCTTAATATTGTTAAAATAGTTGCTTTTAGTGAGACTTCTCATAAAAGTCGCCAGGGTTTCATTATCAACGGCATACCCGTTAATCGTCAGGCTCATTCCGTTCTGGGTGAAATCAATGATCCATACTTCCGGAGGGATGGCCTCCGTCATGGCGGCGAATACCCGTACCGGGCCGTTTCTCTCTATTTCCAGGTTGTTTATCGTATCCTTCTTCTTCTGAAGATCGTCTACCATTGATTTGAATTTTTCAAGGTCTCCGATTTCCTTCTTCAGATCGGCCACTTCTTTATCCACCCGCATCTTTTCCTCTATGGCTTCGTCTATCTGCTTGTTGATATTCATGTGAAAATAGCCAATGGCGGCAATGGTGAGTATCAGAAAAAACGCGCCAAGCAGAAACTGCTGCTGCATGGTTTCCTTTTTCTTTAACTCACGAGTGGCGAGAAGGTTTAGTTTTATCATCTGTCACCCACCTTCCGAAGGGCCAGACCGACTCCCACGGCACCATACGGAGCGATATCCTGAATATATGCGGCGTCGAAGTGGCGCTCGTTGTACTCAATATTCGCAAAGGGATTGATCTTCTCTACGGCGATACCCGACTTATCCTGAATCATCCGGGTCAGGTTGTTGGTTTTGGATGTGCCGCCGCCCAGGTAGATCTTGTTTATCATATCCGCGGTACCCTGGGAGAGGAAATAGTCAAACGTCTTTTGAATCTCGGATGCAACGATATCCCCCGACACCTGGTCGATGACCTTCATGATTTCTTCGGTGGAGATATCCCGTCCTCCCCCCTTCCCTACCTTCAGGGCCTCCGCTTCGTCATAACTGATGGAGAAGCGCTTCTGCAACTCCTCGGTGTACTGATTTCCGCCGGAGGAAATATCCCGGGTGAAAGAGGATATCCCGTTCTTCATAATATTTATATTGGTCAGGCTGGCTCCGACATTCACCAGGGCGATGATATCGCCTGTTTCGAACTGGTAGTTCACGTCATACATATTTTCCAGGGCGAAGCAATCCACATCCATGACCACGACATTGAGACCCGCCTCGGTAATCACCGCGACGTACTCGTTGATGACGTCCTTCTTCGCCGCAGCCAGGATCACCTCCATCTGACCGCTTCCATCATCGAGGGTATCGAGTATCTGGAAGTCGATATTGACATCACTGATATCGAAGGGGATATACTGTTCCGCCTCCCACTGAATGGATTCTTCCAGCTCACTCTGGCTCATGGTGGGGAGCGTTATCTTTTGAATTCGAACCGCGTTGCCTGAAACAGACGTCACCACATCCTTCACCTTGATTTTCAAACCGCCGATGAGGCTCTGGATAGCGTCCACCACGGCGGCGGTATCCATTATCGCTCCATCGACAATGGTTTCCGGATGCAGTTCCGCCATGCCGAAATTCGTCAGCGTGTATCCCCGCTTCGATTCGCTGATCTCCACCAGTTTTATGGAGCTGGAACCAATATCAATGGCGATAACGTCTTTTTTCTTTCCTAACATATTGTTCCCCAGTTTCGGGATGAAACATTATTCGGGGTAGCTGGCAAACACTTTGTCCTTTTCCGCAAGATCAAGGCCCAGGGCAAAAAGTATCTTGCGTTTGGTGTCCATCCGGCAGTCCTTACCCTTTTCGATGCGATCGATGGTAAGCGGTGAAACACCGGCTTTCCGTGCCAGCTCCGCCTTGCTCATCAGCATCTTTTCACGATACTTCTTGACATTATTGCGTTTCAAATTTTCACCTATCATGCCACGGAAACCAATAATTACATAAAAATGTATCCACTTTGTGATTCATATTGTATTAAAAAAAAATACATTGTGTCAAGCTTTTTTTTAATTTATATATAATTAATATTTAATTGTACTTATTTTATATCCCATATTGTACTAATGAGTCATAACTATCCTATATATTGTGTTACTAAAATGTTTTGTACGTCCTATCTTGATGCTACGCACTGATTTCTGCCCCCCTCCTTCGCCCGGTAGAGGTTGTCATCGGCGCATCGTATGAGAGCCTCCGCCTCGGTTCCGTCCTGGGGAAAAACCGAAATTCCCAGGCTGATCGTGACGGTCCTTTTGGTCTTTCCGAGATCAAATCGATATTTTTCCGTCTCCTTTCGTATCTTTTCCGCAACCTGGACCCCTTCCCGCATCGCGGTTTTCGGCAGAATCACGGAGAATTCCTCCCCTCCAATCCTGCTCACCACGTCAACACTCCTGGTCACCCCCCGCAACACCTTCGCCAGGCCCTTTATCACCTCGTCTCCCGCGGCATGCCCATACGTATCGTTTATGCTTTTAAATTTATCGATATCAAGCATCAACAGGGTCATTGGCTCCGCAAACCGCTGCGCCCTGTCGATTTCATCCTGCAGCGCCCGATTAAACCGCCTTCGGTTGAACAATCCGGTCATCGGGTCGGTCACGGCCATTCTGTTCAGGCGATTGATAAGCCTCACATTCATCAGGGTAACGGCGGCCATATTCACCATTACCTCGATGAGCCGAAGATGAAAACGAGACGGTGGTATATAAGACTTTGAAATATGTATATATGTTCCAAGAATTTCACCTTCGGTGACCAGCGGAAAAATCGTCAGCGCCCCCTCGTTCGTGAGGGATATGCCTTTCCCGAACACATCCCGTTGCCGCTGCCGATCAGGAAACACGAGGTATTGCTTGTTTTCAATGACCCAGCCCACAAGGGAGTGCATGTTTTCAAAGCGTTTTTTTCTAAGCTTCTGGGCGCCGTCCCCCCGTGCATCGGCGATAAAGCTCTCCTCGCCGTACAGGAGCGTAAACGCCATGAGCCTGGTCGCCACCAAATCCTCCACGGCCGCGCCCACCACATCAAACACCTGCTCTATTCGTTTCACCCGGGAAAGTTCCTGGCTGACGCTGAAGAGATGCTCCAGCTCCTTGATGGAAACGGACAGCCGGGACATATCGATTCTCTGCTCTTCCAGGTTCTTCAGGGCAAGGGCGGTCAACTCCAGAAAGGGAATATCCCGCTCCGTCAAAAATATATCACCGCGCCTGTCCGCAACCAGCGCCCCGGATGTATCGCCTTCGCCGCGAATCGGCACAACCGCCAGCGAGTTGATACCCGAAGGGCCCTTACGGTAATATCCGGGCTCGATGCCGTATCCGCTCAGACCCCGTCGAAATGTCATGGGCGTCCCGCGACGCATCGCCTCCCTGAATATTTCCAGGTCGACACGGCTCTCAAAATCGAAATTATCATCATCCGTCGACGCCTCCCGTATCCGCAAACTTTTCCCGTCCGATGCGTACACGAGGTACGCAATGGTATTGAGCCCCAGGGTGCTTCGGGACATCTGCAAAAGCTCATACAATAGGTCATCAATCGACGCTAATGTTTTGACCGCCTGACGGTCGATCTCTTCCTCCGACAATCCCACGGGCTCTTTCACCGCCTTATCCTTAATCGATGTGAGATCGTCCTCGAATCTCTTGATACGACCGAACGTCTCCCGTTTCCTTCTTTCCTCAACATGATGGTAAAACAGAAAGAACACGAAACAGAAGATGGCGGCACCGTATCGTCCCAGCATGATGGTCATCCACGGCGGCCTGACGATAATCCCGTATTCCGGGATCACCAACCCACAAAGCAGGATGACGACACCGACCGTGGAAACCGTCGCCCGTGTGGTGACGGCCAGAACCGATACGGTGAAATAAATCAGGGGAAACAGCGGCGACCGGATATTGCCGGTTATCTGGATCAGTACCACCGTCAATACCGCAAGCAGTACCGCGAATTCAACCTCCGTTCGTATCGTTCTTTCATCGAACGCAAGACGGACGGCGACGACGACAAAAACGGGAATGACACACAGGCTCAAGAAGACCTGCAGTGTCGATATCGTCGTATCTGAAAGAAAAAAGCCGAGGGCGATAAGGACACAATACCCCGCGGCTATAAACAGGAAAACCGTTTCTTTTATAAAAGAGCGTGTGGCCTTCAGTCCAGAACTCCTGTCAGATTTCTTTGTGCCTCATCCGCCATATCCGTGCCCGGGGCAAGCTTTATCACTTCGAGAAACTCCATCTCGGCCATCTTCGTCTGGCCCATTTTGCTATAAATGCGCCCCATCATCAGGTGGCCCTCGGGCGATTTCGGATAATAGCTCAAAAACAGCTGCATAATACTGGAGGCCTCTTCATAGAGATCGAGATCGATATATATGTTGGACAGACGAAAGTAGGCCATGGCGAACTTCGGCGATACTTTGATTGCGGACTTGAAGTTCTTTATCGCCTGATCATAATCCCCCTTGGAAAGATATGCGTTCCCGATATAATAATACGCGATCTCCGGCTCGTGAAAGATGATGTTATCCAGGGCCTTTTCCATTTCGATAATGGCCTCGTCATACTTTTCCAGGGTCATGAATACGATGCCACGCCCGATGTACGAACTGGAAAAATCCTTGTCCAAATACAGCGACTTGTTAAAATAGTCCAGGGCCATCTCAAACCGTTCCAGCATGTAACAGGTCTCGCCCATCGCGTAATATAATTCGGGCGTTTTTTTATACTTTTCCGCCTCCAAAAAATCCTCCATCGCATAGGTATATTCCTGGGAGGACATACGAGACTGGCCCATACTGTAGTGCAGTAGATATTTGGCGTCATCAAGCTTCTGCGCCTCATCGGGATCGGGGACATCCACCATGCACGCGCCGAAACATACCAAAACGACTATCAATAAAAAAATACGTGTCTTTTTCATGTATCCTCAATCCATTGATTAGAGTGACGTGAGCAGATTGACAAACGGTTTCAATCGATCATCCACGGAGAAGCGCGGCTCACCGACGCCGTCCGTTCCGACATCCGCCGTCGTCTTTTCCTCTTCCCGGGATGCGGTCTCATCCGGTTGAGCGGATCCGAATGAGATTTCCTCCGTCTCTGTATCCTTTTCGTTATTGATGGATGCAACGACCTCTCCGATTTCATCGGTCAGATCAAGGGATGTCTTTTCCGCCTCCTCCACGGCCTCATCCTCTGTCTTTTGGGGCTCGGATTCCCCCTGGGCTTCCCGGACCACATCATCCAGCGATTCATATTGCTCCTGTTCCTGCCGCTGTTCCTCCACGATATCATCCAGGGACTCATAGCGCTCATTCACGTCATCATGTTCCGCACGATCATCCCGTTCGTCCAGGCCGCCATCCCCGTCTTCCCCCACTTCGTCCTCCTCTCCTTCTCCCATATACACCTCCTCATAGACCTCTTCGATCACCTCTTCATATTCATCTTCTTCATCGGGCGAATCGGTCGATTCGGGAACGGAGACGGACAGGTCTTCGACAAACGGGAAGCTGTTATCCAGAACATCCTGCTTTTCCGTGTCGGAGAGGTTCCTGAAATTGCTGTCGATAATGATAAATCCCATATTTTCAAGGAACTGAACGGCCTCCTTTTCAAGGCTTTCCTTCCGGGAGGGCTTAACCGGTCCCTTTTCGTTATGGAAAAAGAGACGCACATTTTCCGACATATTATAAAAGCACATATAGACGAATACCCGGTTTTTCCGAGACAGGGTGACAATGGACGCCTGTGTCTTTCCGGTGGGACCCGCAACTGCCACGAAGGGCTGATTAACGGAAATCTTTATGGTAAGGATTTCATCAACGGCGGCGTCAATACGTTCAATTGTGTCGGTAAGAACAAACATATCAGAAAATCCCATTCCGCTCGCCCGGCGGCGCCCGGCAACCGTGCGATGAATCGTTACATACACACAAAAATCACTCTTAATAAAGAAGTGTATCAAACCACCGCCTCCGTGTCAATCAGGTTGCTCGGTATCGCCGACGGCGCCGGACAAATTTGTTCATCCGTTCCTCACGTCATGTGGCTATATGACGCATGAAAATTCACTTGATTTCGCTCAATCGATTCCCTATACTGACCCTGGTCGAATCATTGTCGAAAGTCAGATACATGCCGATATTCAAGAGGGAATTCGTATTCAGTGGAGATACCGTCTATCTCTATGATTTTCCCGAACAAACGCGCATACTATATCCGAATCCGCCCCTTCGTCCCGTATCGGACAGCCGGGCGGCGGTCATCTCCGCACTGGACAATCCACTGGGAGCTCCTCCGCTGATCAGCCAGGTTGATTCCACAACACATGTGACGATCGCCTTCGATGATCCCTGTACGCCGGTCCCCCTGGTGCGGGATGACCCGAGACGGCTGATAATCGAATCGGTGGTGGAAAAGCTCTATGCAGCAGGCGTGAAGCGTGAGCATATCCGCCTGGTATGTGCGGGAGGACTGCACAGGAAGTGGACGCTGAAAGAGCTGAAATATATCCTGGGAAAGAAGATCGTCAAGGAGTTTTCGGACCGGATTGTCTGTCACGACGCCGAGGATCCGGCCCAGATCGTCTCCCTGGGGAGAACCTCGAAAAACGAGGTGGTGGAGATAAACCGCGCGGCCGTGGATACGGATCTCTGCATCTACGTCAACGTGAACTTTCTCTCCATGAACGGCGGATGGAAAACCCTGGCGGTGGGGCTGGGGACCTATCAGAGCATCAGGCACCATCACCGCCCCGACGTGCTGAACATCGGCTCACGTCTGGAACCGACACAGTCCGGCATGCACGAATCCATCGCCCGCATGGGGGAGGTGATCCAAAAACACGTGAACCTTTTTACCGTGGAATCGGTCTTGAACAACGACCTCTGGCCCCCGCTGCTGGCCCGCCACATGGCCCCTGCGGGCCTGGATAAGAACAGGAAACCAAAGGTCACCGCGCGCATGGCCCTTCCCGTCGCCTCGCACCTTCCGGCATTCGCCCGGCGAAGGGTCAGAGAGTCGATTCGAGCGAATTACCGGCTTATCGGCGTTCATGCAGGAGATGTGGACCGGGTCCACGTAAAAACCCTGGAGCTTATCTCACGACAGAACACCATCCCGGTACAGGGCCAATCGGACATCGTCATCTATGGCGTTCCGAATTTCTGTCCTTATTCCGCCCTCTCCACCATCAACCCGATTCTGGTGCTGACCATGGGGATGGGATACTATTTCAATTTTCACCGGATACGCCCCCTCGTCAAGCAGGGTGGGGTGGTCATCATGGCCAATCCCTTTGCCGAACAGTTTCACCCGGTACATCACCCCTCATACGAGGATTTTTACTACAAGCACCTCCCTGATCTTAGCGATCCGAATGATATCATCAATAACCTGGAGGAGTCCTTCGCCTCGAACCAGGGCTACAAGGACAGGTACCGGTTCCAACACGCCTATCACGGCGTTCACGCTCTGCTGGCCTGGTACTGGGCGGCCAAGGGGATGGAGCACACCGGAACGGTCATCGCCGCGGACGTGGACGATGCCGAGACGGCGAAAAGGATGGGCCTTGAGACGGCGGCGAACCTGGATACGGCCATCGAAAAGGCGAGGGAGATCATGGGGAAAGACGCATCGATCACCTATCACTTCCTGACGCCCCTGTCTGTGGCCGATGTGAATTTCGTCTGATACCAGAGGGGGGGCCAAAAATCCCTCCCATCACGCCGAGGGGTATCTGAAGGCACGGCAACAAATAAGACACGCGGCCGCCGATCGACCGCGTGTTTTGTCATCTGTTTTTCAATTATAGAGACAGCTCCTCGAATCGGAATCATTCGACCGGCGCTGGTGCGGCCTTCGGCACCAGGACGAAGGCCCGGGCGGGGGCGGCGTCCGCACCGTCCATCGCCAAAGGAGCCACCACCAGGACCCCGCCTCTCGGCGGCAGCGTATCGAGACCCCCCAGGTTCACCAGCGCACACCCCCCCGATTTCGCGAGCATCATCGCCGCCTCGTTTTCCACTCTTTCCGAAGGATCTATCCCCGGCGTATCGACGCCGATAATCGAGACATGCCGCTTCTCCACGAGGAACGTCACGGCATCCGGGGAAAGTCCCGGATATTCAAGCGGCGGCGATACTTCGGCCGATTCCGGCCCCGCCCCGGCGGGGTCTCCCCCCAGGGCCACCAGCACGGCCGCCCCTTCCGGGATTTCCCCCGCGAACGTCTCGTATCGCATGAGGGTCCCGGCATCCAGGGCGAACCCCCCGCCCCCCCCGGCCAGATCCGTGGCGTCGATGACCGATACCGGCACGACCAGCGAAGAGGTCGGGAAATCATCCAGTGTCGCCCCCCCTTCCACCCAGCGGCGGGGAGAGACAAGGGCGGTCGTCTCGGTCAGGCCCGGTTCATAGGCGAATACGATACGCCGATCGGGAATGCTCCCGGGTGTTTCACCATCGACGGTTGTCTCTTCGACGGTAAACGACGCACGCCCCGGACCCAGCGGCCGGGTCAGGTCCACCACGTCGCTGTTTTCGGTCTCGATGCCGCGGCAGACCAAGGCGATCGAGACAACCATACCCAGAGCAAGAAGCACTCCCACAGCCCGTTTCCATTTTTTCCCCATCACGATGTATCCCATCCTTTCTCCCCGGTATTGTGCGTATTTAAAAAAAATATGAATCCGCTCGACCTGCAGTCATCCCCGCTTGAGCACCAGATATTTCTCCTTGAACTGCTTGATGTCTCCCTTCTCCGCGAAACTGTAGTAATCGTTGTGGCCGATGATGATATGATCATACACGTCCATATCCATCATGCGGGCGGCGAAGACGAGATTCCGGGTGATCTCCCGATCCTGTGTCGAAGGCCGGGCGTTGCCGCTGGGATGGTTGTGTACAAAAATCAGAGACGATGCATTGTGCTTCAGGGCCTTTTCCATGATCTTCCTCGGATAGACGATGGACTGATTCAGCGTGCCCTCATGAAGCGTCTCCGTATCGATGATCTCGTTCTTCGCGTTGAGAAAGATGACCTTGAATATCTCATGCTTGAGGCCCCGCATGGACACTTCAAGATAGCGCAGCACGTCCTGGGCGGAATTGAGGAATTCCTTCTTTGTGATCCTGGAACGAAGATAAAAGGTGGGAGCCTCGAGAAAGAACTTGATCAAGAACGCCGAATTCCGTCCGACACCCTTCACCTCCATCAGCTCCTCATAGGGCGCCTCCAAGACCCCCTGAAATGTCTTGAACCGTCTCAACAGTTCCTTGGCGATGGGCTTGGTATCCTTGCGGGGAACAGCGAATGTCAGCAGCAATTCTATTATTTCATAATCATTAAGACTATCGACTCCTCCGCTCAGGAACTTTTCTCTGAGTCTCTGGCGATGGCCGATGTAATCTTCATTCGTCATGATATGATATGTACGTTATTTAAGCAAAATCACGATATGCTGTCAAACGATTTTACATCTTGTGGAAATCCCACCCCAAACAGAGCAAGGACGTCCGCCGTCGGATGCGATGCTTTCGACACCGGGCGGATCGATGCGCACACACGATCAACCGGGTTTTCTGGTCATGCGGGCGGCGAAGAAGCCGTCCGGCCCGCAGGTGTCGTTCGTATCGATTCGATCGGGGGTGGTGAGAAGATACGGCCCATCAAAAAATCGGTCTGTCTCACGGGGAAGATACTTCCCCGGAGAGTCAAGGAAAAATTCCGGGTGGCGGGAAAGAAACGCATCAACGATCTTTCTTCCCTCGTCGGGGTTGAAGGTACAGACGCTGTATACCAATGCGCCGTCGGGTGCGACAAACCCGGAGGCCTCCTCCAGGATTGCGGCCTGGATGTTTTGCATATCACCGATATCCCTCTCGGAGAGACGCCACTTGATCTCCGGATTCCGGCGCAATACACCCAGGGCGCTGCAGGGCGGATCCACCAGCACCCGATCAAAGAGCGTTCCCAAAGCGAGGGGGATCCTCCGGGCGTCGGCGCACGTCACCCGAATCGACTCCAGGGACAATCTGTGGACATTCCCCCTCAAAAGAGCGGATCGCCCCCGGGATTGCTCCACACAGATCACCCGCCCCCGGTCGTCCATCAGTTCCGCGGCATGGGTTGCCTTTCCCCCGGGTGCGGCGCACAGGTCCAAAAGCGTCATCCCACATGACAATCCCAGAAGATGCGTCACCATCTGGGATGCCTCATCCTGGATGGAAAAGAGCCCGTCCATGAACGATGAACTCTTGAGGATCGACCCCGCCCCGAGGGCGATGACGGCGTCCGGGGAGAGGCGACCGGAGAGCATCTCCCCCGCCGTTTCCTTATATCGCTCCATGAATTGATTTCGATCGAGCCTCAGGCGATTCACCCGCAGGGTCAGGGGGGGGCGTCGACGAAGACATTCGGCCGTAATCATCGCCCCCTCCGTACCGAACCACTCGATCAATCGCCCGGCCAGCCACGGAGGAAGGGAGTGGTATGTGGAGATGAATCCCGCAGGGTCCTGTTTCCGGTCCGGATAGGAGACACCACCCTTTTTCCTGAGATACGCCCTCAGCACTCCGTTGACGAAGCCGCCGGCGCTTCGCTTGCCGAACTCCCCCGCCAGCCGCACCGACTCGTTCACCGCGGCGTAGGGGGGAATTCTATCGAGAAACTCAAGCTGATACATCCCCACCCGGAGGATGTTGAGAACGTCCGTGTCAAGGTTGGGAAGCGGCCTGTTCGAGAATTTCCCGATAATGTAATCCAGTCTCCCCAGGTTCCTGAGCACGCCGTATGAAAGCTCCGTGGCGAGAGAGCGATCGTCCCGGGACATATCGGGGTATCTCTCCAGCATGAGATCCAGTGTGATATCGGAGTGGGCGCCTCGGTACAGAACCGCGCCCGCAACCGTCACGGCGATGCTTCGTGGGTGTGACATGACTTTCGGGTAATTGGATAAAGAAGAGCGACAGAAAATTTTCATACAACGGGCGCGAGAACCCGTGTAAAAAAAAGCCGTTGAATCCGCCCGTATTCCGACAGGACTCAACCGTCCGACTGACGGTCCGTTATGTGCCGAACACCGCCCCCTCCGGGATATCCCGACCGCAGAGATACTCCCTCACGTTCATCCGGCGTTTACCGGGACACTGCAGCTCACAGATGAGGACCGTGCCGCGCCCCGTGGCGACGACGATGCCGTCGGGACCCGAAGAAACCACCGTTCCCGGGGCGGCGTCGGTATTTCCTTCCGCATCTCTGAGACAAAAAACCTTCAGCACCTCGCCGTTGTAGGTCGTGTATGCCCCCGGCCAGGGGGTGACGCCTCGAACCAGGCTCTCAATCCGGGGTGCAGGGCTCGACCAGTCGATCCCGCCGTCCGTCTTCTTCAACATCGGGGCATAGCTCGCGTCGGCGTCGTTCTGGGGAACGGGAGTAATATCGCCCCGTTTTAATCCCAGAATCGTCTCCACAAGAAGCGTTGCCCCCACCCGGCTCAAAACATCCGAAAGCTCGCCGGCGGTCTGTTCCGTATCGATGGGCACCTCCCTGAACAGAAGGATATCGCCGGTGTCCATCCCCTCATCCATCAGCATGGTGGTCACGCCGGTGCGGGTTTTTCCGTCAATGATGGCCCGGTTGATGGGACCCGCGCCCCGGTATTCGGGCAGGAGGGAGGCATGCACGTTGATAGAGCCGCCTTTCGGGATGGAGAGGATATCTCCGGGGAGGATACGACCGAAGGCGACCACACAGATGAAATCAGGAGATTCACCTTTCAAGGTCTCCATAAATTCGGGGTCCCGTATATTTTCCGGCTGGGCGATCGGGATGCCGAGATCAAGGGAGGCGGTCTTGACCGGCGGGGGAAGCGCTTTTCGGCCCCTGCCCCGAGGCCTGTCCGGCTGGGTGACGACCAGCCTCACCACATCATTGCTTTCGGCAAGGGCCACAAGACTCGGCACTGCGAAATCGGGGGTGCCCATAAACACGATGGAGGAGACGCTATCCACGTCATTCCTCCGTCGATTCCCGCCGAGACTCCTTCAATTCTTTCTTCCTCTTTCGGCGATAGATATCCCGCTTGAGCCGACTGACCCGATCAATCAGGAGAATCCCGTCGAGATGGTCGATCTCGTGCTGGAAGACGACGGCGAGAATACCGTTGGCTTCAAAAAACACCTCCTCGCCGTTTTCATCGAGCCCTTTCACCGCTATCGCTTTGTTGCGCTTAATCTCACCGGTAAAATCAGGAAGCGACAGACATCCCTCCTCGGAGGAAATCTCACCCTCTCTCTTGACGATCTCCGGATTGACGAGCTTGATCGGGTTTCGTTCTTTTTCATCCCGGTTTATGTCCACAACGATAATTCGCTTGCCGACATCCACCTGGGGTGCCGCAAGGCCCACACCGGGCGCCTCGTACATCACCGTCAGCATCCGATCCATCAGGTCCCGGATTTCATCGGTGACCTCATCCACCGGCTCCGCCTCTTTGGACAGCACCGGATCAGGGTATGTGACTACTTTCAGCATTTTTCCTTTTCCTCACAACCTTTTATTATAGCATGTCGAGAGGATCGATATCAACCGTAATCTGGACGCCACCCCGCCGTCTTGTTGGGCGTTCTCCGAGGATATCCGCCACCATCCCAAAGACGGCCCGGGAGCTCTCCCCCTTGAGAAGCAGTTGATAGCGGATTCTTCCCCTGATACGCTCGATGGGGGCGGGCACCGGGCCGAGGACGGCTACGGGAAGTCTCAGCTCACTCGCCCGCGTATTGAGCCTATCGGCAAGAGAACGGGCTGTTTTTTTCACCTCACCCTCCTGTACGCCTGTGATGCGAAGCATCACCAGACGGGAAAACGGCGGATACCCCAGCTCCCTGCGGGACTGAAGCTCGCCGTGTGCGAATCCTTCATAGTCATGTCCCATCGCGGCGGCCAGGGCCGGATGTTCCGGATTGTACGTCTGGATGACCACCCGGGCGGGCGCATCCCCCCGTCCGGCCCGACCGGCCGCCTGGGTGAGAAGTGAAAACGACCGCTCCGCCGACCGAAAGTCGGGAAGGTTGAGACCGGTGTCGGCATTTATGACTCCCACGAGGGTCACCCGGGGGAAATCATGCCCCTTGGCCACCATCTGAGTCCCCAGCAGGATATCGCCGTCGCCCTTTGAGAAGGCGGAAAGCGTCTTTTCCATCTCGCCCTTGCGCGACACAGAGTCCCGATCAAGGCGAAGTATCCGTGCATCCGGAAGGAGTTCCGACACTTCTTCGGCCACCCTTTCTGTGCCCGCACCCATCAGGAGGAGCTTGTTTTCCCGACATTCGGGACACTCGTCCGGCGCCCGTATGGAAAAATCGCAGTAATGGCACAGCAACCTCCGCCTTTTTTTATGATAGGTCAGGGTAATGCTGCAGGACGGACACCGGAAGCGATGACCGCAGGTCGGGCAGAGGATGAAGGTGGAAAACCCCCTGCGGTTGAGAAGCAATATCGCCTGGGCGGACGATTCCATCGCATCCGTGAGAAGCTCCATCAGCCGCACGGAGAGGCCCGGTGTCACCAGGGGGGATGTGCGCATATCGACAATCTCCACCGCCGGCAGCACCCCCTCTCCGGTCACCCGGTCGGGAAGCACAATCCGCCGGTAGCGTTTCGTATCCGCGTTGTGCCAGCTTTCCAGCGAGGGCGTTGCGGAGCCGAGAATCACCGGGACACTCCGCAGTTTTCCCAGCATCACGGCAGAGTCCCGGGCGTGGTAGCGGGGCGTCTCATTCTGCTTGTATGATGAGTCGTGCTCCTCGTCTACAACGATGAGCCCGATATCGGAAAGCGGGGCGAAGAGGGCCGAGCGCGCCCCGACGACCACCCGGGCCTCACCCCTCCTGATTCTCTCCCATTGGTCGAGTCGCTCGCCCCGGGAGAGACCGCTGTGGAGCATCGCCGTTCGGCCGGGGAATCGATCCTCGATGCGAACGGCAAGCTGGGGGGTCAATGAAATCTCCGGCACCAGAATCAAGGCGCCCAGCCCCTTTGCCAGGGCCCGCTCCATCGCCCGGATATACACCTCGGTTTTTCCGCTGCCGGTCACGCCGAAAAGCAGATTGACGGAGAAGAGACCGGCGTCGATGTCTTCACCGATCGCCTCCAGCGCCCGCTCCTGGTCCGGGCTCAGCTCGACCACCCTGCCCGGCTCCAGCGACGCCCGGGGAACACTTCGGGGGTGAAACCGATGTTCTACCTCGATCAAACCCCGTTCGCACAGGAGCCGTACCTGTCCCGAGACGTCTCCAAACCGCTCATTGAGCTCCGGAATCCTTACTTCCCCCGCATCCCGGATCGCCAGATACACCTCCCTGGCCTTCGGCGCACGGGAGAGTTTCTCCTCCCACACGGAATCGGCCACCTTCGGTATGCACACGGCCGTCCGAACCGATCCCGGGGAGACGGCCGCATCATCCAGCTCATCTTTGATCTCAAGCACGTTTTTTCGGACGAGGGTATCCACGAGGTGCCTGACGGAACGATCCGGATACTCCCGAATGAGGCTCGAAAGCAGGACGCCGCCCTTCTTTTTGCACCGGTCGACGATGATTCGCTCGAAATCCGTTACATCCTTTTTATCCGCGATCGCCCTCACCCGGCGCTTCGATTCCACGTTTATCCCCGCCGGCAGGGCGATCCGTATCACATCCCCCAGGGGCGCACAATAATAATCCGAAATGAATCGGTAAAACGAAAGGGACGCTTCATTGAAGAGCGGCTCGTCGTCGAGGATATCCAGAACATCCTTCAGGGGGCCGGAAAAATCACCGCCGTCGCCCACCACATAGCCGGTCACGATGCGCGATCCCAAGGGGACGAGCACCCGCATGCCGACAGAGGGCGATCGGTAGAAATGGGGCGGGACGCAATAGCTCAGGACACCGGGCGCACCACCGGCGGGCGCCACGGAAACGGTCCGGTGTCGATCAGCATCGCCGCCGGGGGTGACGCTCATTGATACATCTCATATGTTCGGTTGAAACGATATCCGGTTGTTGTGGTCATACACAAACCGGGGCGGGGTATTACAGGTCGATGTACCTGCCCAGGAGCATATATTTGATCTCCTCGTCCAGAACATCCTTGGGGCCCTTTATCATGATGCTCTTGCCGTCCATGATAATGATGCCCCGGCGGCTGAAGTCGTTCAGCACCCGAGAGACCGTCTCCCGGCTGGCGCCGAGCATTGATGCGATCTCCTGCTGGGTGGGCCGCTTTTCGATGAGAATGCCTCCCTCGACCTTTTTCCCCTCCACGCTGGCAAGCTCCAGAAGATACGTCGCCACCCGCCCGTACACGTCCAGCAGCACCAGGCCGCCGATGCGGCGGTCCGCCCGGCGGATCCGCATGCTCATCTCCACCAGAATCGCCTTGGCGAGGCCCGGATTCTCGTCGATCTGCTTCAGAAAGTTCTGTCGCTGAATAATGAGAAGGGTCGATTCCTTCATGGCGATGACCGTCGCCGAGCGGGGTTCGCCGTCCAACAGCGACATCTCCCCGAAAAAATCGCCCTCTCTGAGGATGGAGAGGATAATCTCCTTCCCGTCCTCGGAAAGCAGCGTCACCTTCACCTGACCTGAGAGGATGATCATCAGGGAATCGCCGTCGTCGCCTTCACTGACGATAATGGTGTCCCTTTTGAACTTCTTACGGATGGCCTTTTCAGCCAGCCCGGAAAGCTCATCCTGACCCATATTTGCAAAAATGGGGATCTGTTTCAGGACGTTTATCTTTTCCATGCATGGTCCTCCATGAAACATTATAACCATTTTATCGAAAACATCAATTTTTTTTCAATATCAACGCCAAAGAGGGTTGCCTGTCATATCGGAACAATCTATAATAGACTGATTATGATACACATCAAGACGAAAAAACAGATTGAGACGATGAGAAGGGCGAACCGCATCGTCGCACAAACGCTTAGAATCCTCAAAGAGAGCATTACGCCGGGGATAACGACGGGTGAGCTGGATAAAATCGCGGAGAAGGAAATCCGCTCCAGCGGAGCGACCCCTACGTTTCTCGGATACCGAGGATATCCTGCGAGCGTGTGCATCTCCATCAACGAGGAGGTGGTCCACGGCATACCGGGACAGCGGGTCATCAAGGAAGGGGACGTGGTCAGCATGGACCTGGGAACGTTTTATGAGGGATTTTGCGGCGACTCGGCCCTGACGGTGGCGGTAGGCGAAATCCCAGAAAAGACCCAACAGCTCATATCCGTCACACAAGAGGCCCTGGAGCGCGGTATCAACGCCGCCCGGGTCGGCAACCGACTCTATGACATTTCAGCGGCAATCCAGCGGCATGTGGAAGACAACGGGTTTTCGGTAGTTCGCCAGTTCGTGGGCCACGGCATCGGTCAGCAGATGCACGAAGACCCCCAGATCCCGAACTACGGGAAGCCGGGCACCGGCGTGCGTCTGAAGGAGGGGATGGTATTCGCCATAGAGCCGATGGTAAACATAGGCGGATGGGAGGTGAAGGTGTTGGACGACGACTGGACCGTGGTGACCCTGGACGGCTCGCTCTCGGCCCATTTCGAGCACACCATCGCTGTCACGTCCGACGGGCCGGATATTTTAAGCTCCCGCGATTAAACCGATCGACCTCTACGGCGCCGGGAGATATATATTTTTCATCCCCCGCGGCAATTTGAATCATAACACACAAAAACCGCCGAAAGGCGATTTTTCATACACCCTCACCCGGCGCACCGAATTCCACGGGCGCCCCACTCGTCAGACAATATCCCCGAGCTGCTCCTTAAGTGCAATGTACTGGAGGATTTTCCCCATGCTCTCCAAATCCCGGATGACGAACGTATCCCCCTCGATTTTCAAAAACTTCTTGGCTATCAGGATCTCTATGACCGTCTCCGCCTTATGGACCTCAAGCCCCGCCCGACCGGCGATGTCCTCCACAGATGTCACAACGACGATGCCCTGGGGCGTCTTTTCCCCCAGCTTTTCCGCCACCTTGCAGACGATATCCACCACCTTGCTGGTGGCGTCCCGAAACAAGAGCGTCTCGATGCGCTCGTCGGTATAACGCAGCCGTTCGGCCATTTCCCTCATGATGGCCAGAGCAACGTCCGGGTCGGAGCGAATGACGGAGAGAAACGTATTTTCATCGAGCACCAGCACCTTCAGGTCGGTCGCGGCGATGGCCGTGGCCGATCGGTTGCTCTTTTCCAGGATGGCCATTTCTCCGAAAAAGTCCCCCCGACCCAGCTCCGCCAGGGTCGTCTCGATGGACCTGACCCGAATGACAATACGCACCTTCCCCTCGTGGATGATATACATTTCCCTGCCGGGATCGTCCTCTTCGAAAATAACCGTCCCCGCTGGTATCGAGCGGCCGTATTTTTCATAGAGCTTTGCGCTGTCTGAAATCATCACTGGCTCCCCGTAAAACAGTAGAAATGTTATATACTAAAACCACATTTTCAGTCAAGGCATATTGACATGTACTCCCAAATACAGTATACACGTAACACAACCACAGTGCGGACACCGTTATGAAAAAACTCATTGCACCTTCGATTTTATCCGCCGATTTCACCCGGCTGGGCGAGGAAATCCGCGCCATCGAAGAGGCCGGGGCGGACTGGATCCACTTTGACGTAATGGACGGGATTTTTGTCCCGAATATCACCGTTGGCGTTCCGGTGCTCAAATCGGTGAGAAACATTACGGACCTCCCCCTGGACGTCCACCTCATGGTCGACCGACCGGGACGATTTATCGAGGACTTTGCCGACGCCGGGGCGGATATCATTACACTCCATGTCGAGGCGTCTATTCACCTGGATCGGGAATTGAACCTCATCAAGTCCCTGGGGAAGCGGGCGGGTGTGTCTCTCAATCCCGCGTCACCGATAACACTATTGGAGGAGGCGGTCGAAATCGCCGATCTCATCCTAATCATGAGCGTCAACCCGGGATTCGGGGGACAAAAGCTCATCCCATACGCCCTCACAAAAGCGACACGGGTCCGGGAGCTCTTGAAATCCCACAACAGGGATGACGTCCTCATCGAGATCGACGGGGGTGTCACCACGAAGAATATCGGTGATGTATCCCGGGCCGGGGTGGACGTGTTTGTGGCCGGCTCCAGTGTCTTCGGCGCCGATGACTACGCAAAAGTCATCGGCGAGATGAAACGGGCGATATCGTGATTCCCCTGTTTTTTGGAAGAAAGGGAGAAGCATGAGTAATTTCATGCTTGCAGAGAGAAAATATTTCTGGTAGTATGCATATTTTGTCGGGATGTAGCGCAGTCTGGTTAGCGCGCATGCTTCGGGAGCATGAGGTCGGAGGTTCAAATCCTCTCATCCCGACCATTTGAACTCATTCAAGGCCCGAAAGGGCCTTTTTTTATTTTTTTCGCCACCCCCCATATATCGAATCTCTTCATCATCCCTCATCCAGAATAGACGCCTGGACCCCGGAATACCAACACAGCATCATTCGTCATCGTCAACCAGATACTCATCGTAGAGCAGACACCCGTTTCGGTCTCCCAGATCACAGGCGGTCTCAAACTCAAGGAGCGCCCTCTCCCGTTCCTCCATGGCGAGATAACAAAAGCCTCGGGCCGTATAAGCGTATGACAGATCCGGGGAAATCGTGAGAGCCGTGTTCAGGTCCTCAAGGGCCCGGTCATACCTCCCCAGGCCCAGATATGCCAACCCCCGGTTGGCATAGCTGACGGCCGCATCGTCCGTTTCGATGATGGAAATCGCTTCATCAAGGAGCTCGATGGCGTCTTCGTATCGGTGTATCTGCAGATACATGCTGGCCATGTTGTTGAGGGATTTGTAGTTGGTCGGATCGATATGTATGGAAACGGCGTAATATTCCGCCGCCTTGATGTAGTCCAACTCTTCGTCCTTCACATCCGCCTTCTCCCGATACTCCTCAGAAAGCATCTGCGTGTCCATCTTACCGCCCGCCAGATTCACCACGTACCCGATGAAGAAAAAAAGAAGCCCGGCCGCCGCCGCTGCGAGGAGGAGAGACCTAAATTGTACCGCCTTTCCGATTATATGCTGGAAAGCGTGTTTTACCGTAGCCAGCCGCCCCGTGAGCGTCCCGATGAGATCCCGTATCATGTGCGGTCCTTCACCTTCTCCCGATACGGCCTTCTGTGTTTCGTCAACCCTCGATTTTTTTTCTTTCCCCTGTGCTATCTCCGAAACCGACGTCGCCACGGAGGGATTGACGAATCCATAGGTCTCGTCATCCTCGATGACCGAAGCACCCGGCTCGGCCTGTTCGGCAACAACCCCCCTCTCCGCCTTCGTCGACACCCTGATCTCCGCCGAAACCGGCAGCCCGTCGAACAGGGGAAGTCGAGGCTCGTCCCGGCGGCCTTCGTCCGAGTGCCAGGGTAACTCATCCTCTGCGAACGAGAGACGTTTCAGAACACCGTCGTCGATGGCCGCATCGCCGCCGTTCGGGCCGGGGATAAAAATCTGCGCTCCACAGAAGGGGCATTCGGTCTCTTTCCCTTCAGGGGGCACAAGCCCCTTCCAGATATTTCCGTCAAAACCGCAGATGCTACAGTGTACCTTCATCCGAGATACGTCCCTCCTTCACCCCCCCCGGTTCGGGGAGACAGCCCGCCTTTTTTCATTGCCTCGATTTCATCGCCTTCATGATGTCGAACATTTCCCAGAGGTTCCCCTTGACTCCCCGTTTTCTAAACTCCGCCAGGGGGCCGCTGTCGTACCGCTCGGGTTTTTCTTCCGGCATGAGCTGGCGGCCCCCCATGATCATGTGACCCGGAAACAACCAGTCCGGGTGCCTGAGGGCGGTCTCGGCGATGAATCCGATCACATCGTCGGCCACGGCGGGATCGATATAAAAAAACGGGGTCAGGCCGTTCCAGTCGTCGGGAAGGACACGGGCTTTTCGAGCGATGTCGTACATCTTCGTGTTCGGATAAACCCGCACCCCCACCAGCGCCAGCACCGCAGTCGGCTCCATCTCCTCCAAGATATGCACCCCGTCTCTAAGTGAGTCCATCGTCTCGCCCGGGGCGCCGAAGATCATGCTCAGGCATGTGCGGATGCCCGCCTCTTTTGTTAACCGGACGGCCCTGCGTACATCGGCGGCGGTGAAGTTTTTCCCAAGCCGCTTAAGCACGTCGTCCGAGAGGCTGTCCACCCCATAATCGATGCCGGTGCAGCCGGCGGCCTTCATGGCGGACATCAACTCCCCCGTCACGAAGCCCGGATTCAGGTATGCCGAAAAGCTGAGGGGAAGGTCCAGGGCCTCGATGGCCCCGGCCACCGCAACGGCGTGATCCGGGGGATTGTTGAAGACGTTATCCACGATGAAAAAGGTATCGGTCCCCCACAGGTGGTAGGACTCGGCCATTTCCCGCGCCACGGCCTCGGGGTCCCGGGTGCGGACGACCTTTCCCTCCACCACCGGATAGGTGCAGTAGACACACCCCAACGGGCAGCCCCGCTTCGTCTGCACCCCCACCATACCGCCCCACTTCTGGTACATGCGGCTGTCCAGCATCTCCCGGGCGGGATTCGAAACGCTCTCGATATCGCCGATCGTCCGGGGGGGATTCTTGACGAGGGTCGTCCCGTCCTTTCGATGGATCAGACCGGGCACGCCGGCGATGTCCTCACCATCCGCATACGCGTCCAGAAAAGTGAGCATCGCCTCCTCCCCCTCGCCCATGATGCCGAGCTCCGCGCCGGTGTGATCCAAAAGCTCTTCGGCCAGGATCGTAAAACCGGAGCCGCCCAGCACCACCGGCCCGGAAAAGACCGACCTGGCGGCGTCGACCAATCCCTTATGATCATCCGCGTAGGTGATAACGATGGGATAGGCGACGTTATCGACATTGCGAATCGACACGCCGACCACGTCAGGGGAAAAATCGGAGACGGCCTGCTTCACGGCGGCCTCGGGATTGTCATGGACCAGGGCGTCCAGTATTTTCACCTGATGCCCGGCGTCCCTCACCGCCGCGGCCACGTACGCCGCTCCCAGGGGAAACACCGGATCGGGGACCAGCTCCCGGTTTGCCGATATGATGAGAACCTTCATGAAAAACCTCGATAGCGTGCCATAAACATCATTCTCCCGGTGTCACGATTCTTTCCAACCCGAGCACCTTCAAAAAACACCCGCCGTCACCCCGCATCCCTCATCCGTTTATCGTCCCGGTCGACGACGATGCAGGTCCCCTGTCTCGTCTTCTCCACACGGTAGCCCTGTTCGGCCATGTATTCCTCGAAGGGACGGTAATTGGTCTGAACCTCGTGCAGGGTATTAGTGACGGTTCGCTTGACAATTTCCCGGGTGACCTTGTAGTTGCTCCTGATAAAGGGATTGGGATCGAAAAACGAGCGATAGATGATCCTGGGCCTCAGGTGAAACCTCGACTGTATCCTCTCGACGGTCCTGAGCATCTTGTCATGGGGGACCGTCTTCGTCTCCACCACCGGAGTGAACATGTCCCATACGTCCCAGTTCTCCTCCTTGATCATCCCCCTATCCCGGTAGCGCTCGTAATAGGGCGTGCCGGGGACCGGGGTGAATATCTGCATGGCGAAAATATCCGCGTACTTTTTCACGTGATGATAGGTGTCAAGGAGCGTCTCGGGCGTGTCGTCCTCGTGACCCCACATGACGTTCGTCAGAAGCACCAGATCCTGCTCCTTGGCCGCCTTCATGGCCCGGGTAACCATCTCCACCTTTTGGCTCTTATTGTAGCTGTCGAGGATATCCTGACTGCCGCTTTCCACACCGAAGGAGATCTGATACAGCCCCAGTTTTTTCAGCTTCGGCAGCAAATCCAGGTCCCGAAGGAGCAGTTCCACCCGGGTCTGATACCAGAAGGTGATCCCGGGAAGATTTCTGGCCGACAATTCATCGATGAACTCCTCGATTCGGTTCCGCCGCCAGTTAAAAGCATTGTCGACGAAATAGAAATTCGTTCGACCGAAATCCCGGCACAACACTTCCATCTCGTCGACCATGTTCTTCGCGTTCCGGGCGCGCCAGGTGTGATTCCAGAACGCCGTCTCCGAACAGAAGCGGCAGGTGCCGTAGCATCCCCTGGCGGTGGACACAAAGATTGACTCATAGGGCTTCATCCCCAGGGTCGGGAAACGATAGGGCATGATTCTCGTCTCCGGATTCGGCACGTTCAGCATGGGCAGCAGGTGATACGCAGGGATCGGGAGCGTATTGATATCCTCGATCAACTCCCGCCGGGGTGTCTGGACGAAGCGATCCCCGTCCAGATATGCGAGACCGGGGATGTTTGAAAAATCGGTCTCCCGTCTCTCCAGGGCGGCCGCCAGCTCCGCGAATGTCATCTCTCCCTCGCCCCGGACAATAAAATCGATATCGCCGTTAACCCTAAGGCTCTCCTCGGAAAGCGCCGTCATGTGGGCGCCGCCGGCCACCACTATTACCTGTGGATCGACCATCTTTGCCAGCGTGGCGGTGTGAAAGGCGTTATTGACGGTATTGGTCGAATTGTTCGATATGCCCACGATGTCGGGCTTGCCCCGTCTCAGCTTTTCCTCCAGATCGTCCCATACCCTATCGAAGGTAGTGACGTCCAGCACCTCGACGTGGTGGCCCCGTCTTTCCATGTACGCCGCAAGCTGCACCACCGCCGGGGAGGGTATATGGCCCATAAAATATTTGAATACCTGTTGGGGAGGATCGATGATGAAAATTTTCATACGCGGTATGTCCCTGTTCGCATTACAAAAACACCGGCACGGGCCGGGGGTCTTTTTGTCGGTCACTACTTTATTATTTTTCCTATCATATATAACGACGCTCTGTTTTGCAAGCCCCAGACGCCTTTTTCATTTGACTTTTCACGCTCGATGTATAGTATGTGTGCATGAATCACACACAAGAAAAGAGAGAACCACACAGCGAATCTCCGACCATGAAGACCGTCAGGCACGTCCTGGGTCTTGTCGCCGGTTTCGGGTTTCACGGCGTGATCATGCCCTTTGCCATCTACCATGTCAATCTTTTCTGCGATCGATTGATGGGTTTTGATCCCTTTGGAGATTTCTCCTGGAGAAAGCCGGTGGCCATCGTATTTCTATCCGTCGGTCTCCTGTTTGTCTTCTGGGCGAACACCTACCTTGTGATCATCGGAAAGGGCGGTCCGTTCAACTATCATCGCGTCGTCAAGATCAGCCCCAAGACCGAACGGCTCGTCACCGGGGGGCCCTACCTTTTTACCCGAAATCCCATGGCCTTCGGCGCCTTCACGGCGTACCTGTCGATACCGATTTTTATCGGGTCCATCTCGGGGATTCTTCTCTTCTTCTTCTTTTTCTTCCTGGCGCTGCTCTATTTCAGGCATATCGAGGAGCCGCGTCTCTTGGATGAATTCGGAGACGAATACGCCCGATACCGACGTCGTGTCTCCCAGATTATCCCCCTGCCGCCGAAATCCGAAAAACAAGGGGACAAACCCTCGTGAGAACCGACCCGGAATAAAAAACATGATCGCCGTCGTGACCGGGGGAAACCCGGAAGACCGTCCGCCCGGGCGAAAATATGTTCAACATGACCCGAGGCGGACAGGCCCTGGACGATGCGGGACATCGTTCGGGATATCGTGAAGGATCACATCGAACCGGTTTCGGACGGCCGCAGCCCGGTGACCAACATATAATCCACCGGCGCATGACATCCACCCCCCCCTATCCGCCCTGAAAGACAGCCGGTATCCCCCGGCTGCCACCGCGAAGGCGTCGGCGATATTACCCGAAGCCCACGGAGAGAAAATCTGGGCCTTCGGCACGGTCTGCGGCGGTTGCGGCCACAAAACACGGGGGAGTGTGACGCCCGGGCGGGAACGCTCCCGGCCGACCCGCCTTTCACGAAATATCGCGGGACCCCGGCCCTTTTCGACACGCTCCCCTTCACGATACCGACCGGGAGCGGACGCTCCGGCGCCACTAATCAATCGAAGGGATCGCTCGGATCGACACCGGAACGCACCAACCCCGAAGGCCGATGCATCATCATCTCTCATTTACACCGGGAACACAGTAGACAGGGCGTCTTGTACACCCCGTCCGGTTTACATCGGAAAAGTATACCGCTCCCGTACGTAAAACGCGCCCGCGACGAAGGATGCGGACGTCCCGTTCGGTTCGGCGTGCGGCGCCTTATTTCGGGGCCATACGTATCGCGCCGTCCAGCCGGATGGTCTCTCCGTTCAGATACGGATTTTCAATAATATCCTTCACCATCCGGGCGAATTCCCCCACATCCCCCAGCCTCCGCGGGAAGGGGACCGATTCGTTCAATCTTGTCAAATGGTCCTCGGGGAGCAGACGCATCAGGGGCGTATCGAACAGCCCCGGCGCGATAGTCATCACCCGGATGCCGACTCCGGCCAGATCCCGGGCCATGGGAAGGGTCATCCCAGCGACACCCGCCTTCGATGCGCTGTACGCCGCCTGGCCGATCTGCCCGTCGAACGCCGCCACACTCGCCACATTGACGATCACCCCGCGCTCGCCGGCGTCTGTGGGGTCGTTTTTCGACATCTGGAATGCGGCCTTGCTGGCCACGTTGAAGGTGCCGATCAGGTTGAGGCGTATCAGCCATTCGAAGGAGGCCAGATCATGGGGGCCGTCTTTTGAGATCGTCCGCTTCGGGAGTCCCGTTCCCGCACAGTTGACGGCAACATGCACCCCCCCAAAGCGCTCAACAGCCAGGGAGACGGCCCCGGAGACGTCTTCCTCGCTGGTGACGTCCGTCGGGTGGAACAGGGCGTTGTCACCCAGCTCGTCCGCCAGCGCCGACCCGACCTCCTTGTTGATGTCCATGATCACCACCTTCGCCCCGTGCTCGATCCCCATACGCGCCGCCGACTCCCCCAGTCCCGAGGAGCCGCCGGTCACCAGCATCGTTCTGCCGGAAAGATTCATACCTCTCCATCCTTTCAATCAATCGTCACAGTATATCGAAAACACATCTCAAATGACTATTTTTATAAAAAATTCCCTCACACATCACGAATCGTCATTCATCGACGCCGCGCCGTCGACTCGTCACAGTTTATCCAAAATCACCCGCTCCCTGCTCCGATGCCGGGACGGTGCACGGCGACTCCCCGGATCATCCCCTCCGGATTCTCCTTCGTCGTCCTCTGTCTCATCATATTCCAAAAGCGCGTCTCCGAGCCGTTCAAGGAATTCCTCGGAAGACACCACAACCGCGCCCCGCCTCCGTGAGCCTCGAGCAACCTCGTTGTCCGACGACACAACCACCCGCTCCAATCCCTTGTTTTTTTCCGCAATGTCCACAATGGCGTCGTCCGCCCGCTCTCCGTGTCTCGTAAACACCACCCGCACCCCGCCGACGGTCTTTTCGCTCCGGGACTTTTTTCCCGCGTCCTGGGCGTCGAAGACGATGATGACGGTGTGTTTTCTGACCGCTTGATATCGTCTGAAATCCTCTATCAGCCGCCGCCTGGCAAGGGTAAGGTTTTTGCCCTTGACGGCGCCGTACTCCCCGGTGGACAGCATCAAATTGTATCCATCAATGATCACCAGCACCTACTGCCCCCCAGCCGCCCGACGGCGATCCCGCATTGCTTCAAGCTCTCCAAACACCCTCACCGTCTCCGCTTCCAGATCGTTCAAAGTCCCCCGGTTGTCTATCACGAAATCCGCACGGTCCCGCTTCTCATCCAGGCTCATCTGCTTGTCAATCCGATTTTCCGCCTCTTCCCGGGAAAATTCGTCCCGGGCCATAAGCCTGTCTATTTGCGTCTTCCGGTCCACATACACCACCACCACCGTATCGACCAGAGCTTCGCCGCCCGATTCATACAAAAGGGGAATGTCGAGAAACAGGATTTTATCGTTCGGGTTATTCCGATATTCCTCCATCCTCCGGGCAATCTCTCTGTAGACCGCCGGATGAACAATGGCGTTGAGATCTTTGAGGGCTGTATCGTCATAAAACACGATATATCTCAGCTTCTCCCTGTCAAGGACGCCGCCTTCATCCAGTACATCGGCGCCGAACCGACGAACGATTTCATCCAGCGCCGGCTCCCCCGGCATCACGACGTGCCGGGCAACGGCGTCAGAATCCACAATAACGCCCCCGAGTCTTTCGATGATCTTCCCGGCGCTGCTTTTTCCGCTGGCGATTCCGCCGGTGAGTCCCGTAATCAGCATGGTTACACCTATATATTCAAAACAATAGCGCTCAACATCCTCCCCGTCCCATCACCGTCCCGCCGATAGGAATAAAAGAGTTCCTCATCGCACGCGGTACAGCGGGAGACGACCTCCACTCGATCCCGATCGAGCCCGGCATCCACCAGCACCTCCCGGTTGATCCCCTGAAGATCGAGATGCCCGTGCCCGTCCGTCCCGCGCTCAATATACGAGTCCGCCCACGAAAAGACGGACCTCATCGCCCCAAGCACCTCCGGACCCACCCGGTAACAGCACGGGCCGATGGCGGGACCTACGGCCGCGGCGAGATCTCCGGGGACAAGATCGAAGGCGTCCGTCATGACCCGGACGGCCTTTTTCCCTATTTCCAGGGCCGTGCCGCGCCACCCTGCGTGCACCGCCGCCACCGCCCGCCCGGACACGTCCGCGATCAATATCGGCACACAGTCCGCCGTCAGAACCGTCAGGGCGACACCGTGAACATCCGTCATCACGGCGTCGTTCTCCACCCCACCCCTGACCGATGTTTCATCCGGCATAGTCCTGAGCACCTCTATCCCGTCCCCGTGAACCTGGTTGGTAACATAGATACGCTTCGGGGAAACGCCCAAAAAAAGACCTGCGTATTTATAGCTTTTCTCTCGAAGATAAGGATCGCCCTTTCGATAATCGAAATTCAGGGGCGTCTCATCATCGTTCTGCATCCTCGAAAAAAAGCCGTGGGTCACAGTGTCGATATCCGCAAGCACTTGAGAGACAATCGGCGTCATGTCGTATCCCCCCCGCTCCCGTCGGTCGGGTATGTCCGGGACTCCTCCTCTTCCATGCACAGGGCGTCGATGAGTCCCCTGATATCTTCGGGGAGGACGGACTCGAAACGAAGAAATTCCCCGCTGACCGGATGAGTGAATCCAAGCACCATCGCATGGAGGGCCTGGCGGGTCATTTTTTTCGCCGCCCGGCGAACGGGGCCGGCCGGGAGGTCCCCCAGCCGTTTCATCGAACCGTAGACGGCATCACCCACGACCGGATGCCCCCGCGACGCCAGGTGAACGCGTATTTGGTGGGTTCTGCCGGTTCTGAGGCGAAAGCGGGCGTGGGTCATATGGGCGAACCGACGAACGACCTCCACCTCCGTTACCGCATCTCTCCCGGCATCCGTGCGGGTGCTCATGCGGGTTCGATCGCTCCTGTGTCGCCCCACCGGGGAGTCTATGACCATCACATCGTGAGGGATCCTCCCCCAACACACCCCCTCATACAGCCTTTCCGTCGTGTGGGCCTTGAACTGCTCCATGAGGCGGGATAAGGCGCGATCGCTTTTAGCGACTACAAGGATACCGGAGGTGTCCCGATCGAGCCGGTGAACGATACCGGGACGGTCCGGGTCATCGGCCACAGCGAGGGTAATCCCCCGGAAAAGCAGCCCCGAGACGAGCGTCGCCCGTTTCGACCCCGCACCCGGATGCACCACGACACCTGCGGGCTTCTCGATGACCGCCAGGTGTTCATCCTCATATATCACATCAAAGGGGACGTCTTCGGGGACGATATGTTCAAGCCCGGTATCGGGGAGGACGATATCGACCGATTGCGTATCTTTTAACCGATATGACGGCCGGACGGTTTCGCCATCCACCAGTACATCGCCTGTCTCAATCGCTTTTTTAAGAAAAGATCTGGAAAGATCGGGAAGGCATGATGAAAGAAAACGGTCAAGACGCGTTCCTTCATCTTCGGGGGACACACGAAAATGACGTGTCACAATACGTGTGGGATGATGATTCCTTTCCTTCAAGGGAATTACAGGTTCGATTCCATACCTTTGGCCTGTTGTACCATAATATCGACAATGGCCAGGTCGTAAAAATTACTGGACTTGAGCACTTCGGGAGACACCCTGCTTTCATAAACGCGCCGCCCCTGATCCAATTCTTTTTTCAATACATCAAAGAGATTGTCGTTTTCAAGACCCTCCAGCACCTTTTCCTTGTTGTACAGAGTAATATCTGAAATGATGGTTCGAGCAAGCCTCTTGGCCGCCTCGGGATCGGTGATCAGGGACATCCTATTTCCTTATCTCTCGAGTGACAAAAAACGTATCCGACCGGCTGTGTACCAACAGCAGCGCCGAGTCATTCGCCGCCGCTCCGGCAAGGGCGGCAAGATACGTGGTACGATCGGTCACGGCCCTTCTATTAACCGACAGAATAAGATCGCCGGGGGAAATCATTGAGTCATCCCCGGTGACGTTCAGAACCAGGACCCCCTCCGATATGCCGACAGATAAAGATACATCCTCGGGCACATCCACCACAAAAAGGCCCAAAAGATCGGTACCGGCGTCCATGACATCGACGGATTCCGGCGCACGCATACCGTATCTTTCCGATACCGTCACGACAACGGTCAGAGGCTGCCCCCCCCGTATCATCTCCACGTTATATGAAAAGCCGGGTTGTGAGGTGAGAACGGCGGTATCATAATCCCCACCGTTTGTGATATCAGTTTGACCAAACTTCATGATCACATCGCCCGAGAGAATCCCCGCCCAATCACCGGGGCTTCGTTCCTCCACCGAGACCACCAGTACGCCGGAATCACCCTCTATCTGGAAGATTTTCGAGAGCTCCGGGGTCAGCGCCTGCACCGTCACGCCGACCCACCCGGTTGCAACGCGTCCCGTAGCCACGATCTCGGAAGCCTTTCCCATCGCATCGTCTATGGGTACGGCAAAGCCGATCCCCTCGGCCGGAGAGAGCAGTCCGGATACCATCCCCACCACTTCGCCGTCGAGGTTCACCAGCGGTCCTCCGGAGAGTCCCGGATTTACGGCGGCGTTGACCTGGATATATTCGCCGATGACCCGGGGGTTAATATCCCGTCGATTCATCGCGCCGACCACGCCCACCGTCAAACTTGTTCCCAGCCCGAAAGGATTGCCTATGATTCCGATCCAGTCCCCCAGGGAGATTTCGTCCGGGTCTCCGATGGCGGCGGGGATGAATGCGGCGTCGACAGGTTCCATATCGATAATCGAAAGCACCGCGATATCCATCAGATCATAGGTTCCGGCGATCCGCGCGTCATATTCAGCCCCGTCGGACATGAATACCGTGATTGTATCCGAACCCTCCACCAGGTGGGCCGTCGTCAGGATGTTTCCCGCCTCATCGATGATGATGCCGGCACCGAAAACGGGCATGGGTTGAGTCGGATCCGAATGGGGGGTATCGTAATAACCTTTGTGGATGTCGTCTTCGGGTACTGCGGGGGGCGCAACCAACGCCTCTATCATCACAACGGACGGCAAAAGCCCCACAACCTTATCGAAAGAGGCGGTCTCCACCTCCGGTCTGTGGGCCGGTGTGTCCTCCGTGATTTCGCCTCCCGGCACATCACCGGAAGGGCCCCCGATTGTGCTCGTTTCAGGTTCGTCTGAAAACGAGAGCATTTCCCAGTTGAAGTTTCCCATATCCGCATCTGCACACCCGAAGAACATCAGGGCGGCGGCACAGAAAACCATCATCAAACGCAGAACACTCTTTTGTTTTTCATGATAATTCATGATATATGATATCCCATATCCCGCTCAGCACATTATTACAGGAATACCCTTGAATGTCAACGAATAAGATGGGAGAGAGGAAAAGGAGGGTCAGTGAATGCTTCGATCCGCGGATTTCGATTCTACATCGTGCTGGGACAGAAGCTCCGACATGAATAGGGAAACCAGCGTTTCCTTGCAGGAGGCGCAGACCACCACCTTATGCTCCCAGAAAACATCCCGCTCGAGATCGACCGCTTTGGCCCGCTCGATCTGAGAGGAAGCCTTTGACATGTTTTCGTCCGCATGTATCTCGACGACACCGTCAAAACCTGACACCGACTGTATTGTGAAGACATAATACAGGCCGCCTTCCGGGATATTTTTATCACATCGACCGCATCGATATCCAGACATATCATCCCCCCGTATGTAATCTAGAGAGCGTCTCCGCCACGATATCGATGGTAATATTCCCCGAAGAAAGAGGAACACCGGCATCGATCAATCCCCTGACAAGACCAGGAAATTCAGAAAGGGTGAAACCGATATCATCAAGCACGTCCTGAGAGTGTAGCAGGTCGCCGGGGGTTCCATGAAATACCATCTTCCCCCCATGTATCACATGCACCTCGTCCGCGAGTATCGCCTCTGCTAGGGAATGGGTGATGGAAAGAACGGTCATTCCCTCCACGTTGTTGAGGCGCCGTATCAGGTTCAATATATCCCGCCTGCCGCTCACATCCAGCATCGATGTGGCCTCGTCGAACACGATAATATCAAGGCCCATCACCAACACACCGGCGATGACGAGCCTTTGCTGCTCGCCGCCCGAGAGGTTATGCGGAAGCATTTTTGCCAGATGGGCGATATCCAGCCGCTCCATGATCTCCGCCACCATCTCGTGCATGCGGAACATCTCCACCCCCTGATTCTCGAGACCGAAAGCGATGTCCTCTTCCACAACCGCCGATACGATCTGATTCTCCGGGTTGGAAAAAACCAGTCCCACATCACCCGCGAGGGCTCCCGGGGAGAGCATCTCGTCATGTATGGTTACCGTTCCCGAGTCCGGTGAGATAATCCCCTTGACAACCTTCGCGATGGTCGTCTTCCCCGAGCCGTTGGGGCCGATCAGTGCGGCATACCTCCCCCGGGGAACCGAGAGGTTCACTCCGTCCAGCGCCTTTGTTTCAATGCCGTCTCGAGATCGGAACGTTACGGTGACACCTTCGAGCCGTATCACCGATCGCCCTTGACCCTTTTGAAGAACTTATCGTTAAAATCATCCAGAATCATGTAGAAACAGGGGATGATGAGAAGTGTCAATATTGTGGCGAACGCCAAGCCCCACACAATGGATATCGCCATGGGTGCCAGATACGGCTCCTTGCCGCCAAGTCCAAAAGCCATGGGTCCAAGGCCGCCGATTGTGGTCAGGGTTGTGAGGAGTACCGGGCGAAGCCTGATTTTTCCGGATTCCAGCACCGCGTCGTACACTTTCTTCCCCTCGGTGCGGGCGCGATTGATAAAATCCACCAGCACCAGTGAATCGTTGACCACAATTCCGACAAGTGCCACGACGCCGATGACCGCAAGCAGCGAGAGCTCCACATCCATAATAAACAGCCCGAGGACCACTCCGATAAAGGAGAAGGGTACGGTGATCATAATGATGATCGGCTGGGAAAACGACTTGAACAGGGCCGCCAGGATGATGTAGATAATTGCTATGGCAAGCCAAAACGCCTGGAACATCGATTTTATCGACTCCTGGGTGTCCTCATACTCTCCGCCGTAATGGAAGGTATATTCGGGATCCTCGCTGCTGACTGTACCGAACTTTTCAATGAGCTGTTCGTTTACCTTGCTCGATGTGGTCACACCCTTTTCGATATCGGCGGTAACAGTAATTGTCCGCTCCTTCTCGCTGTGACGGATGATCAGTATCCCCCGGCCGTATTCGATCTCCGCGAAGCTCTTTATGGGAATACGCTCGCCGTTTGTGCTCGGCACGGAGAAGTTCATAAGGTAATCCGGGTTCTGGAATTCCTCGTCGTATTTGACGATGATATCGATGCTCTTGTCGCCCCGGCGGATGGTTCCCGCATCCCCGCCGGTGAAGGCATGTCGTATTTCCGTGGCCACCGAGGCCACATTCAATCCCAGGGAGCGGACCTTGTGCTCGTCTATGATGATGCGAACCTCTTCCTTCCCCCTCTCGAAATCATCATCAATGTCCTTCACCCCTTCAATTGTCTCAAGCTCCGCCTTGAAATCCTCGGCCAACCGTTCCATGACTGCATAGTCATCGCCCCGGATTTCCACCGAAACCGGTTTACCGGTGGGGGGACCCCCGGTTATCTCCGTAAACCGTATCGACTCGGGACCCGGTATCTTGGCTATGTCCTTTCTGAGTTCCTTTATTATCTCATCCGCCCCCACATCCTCATAGCCATGCTCGGTCAATTCCACCCACACCTGTCCCACATACGACCCCTCCAGGGGTGCGGCACCGGTCTCCAGATACCCGACAAGACTGATAACCGCCGCTACGTCCTCTTTGGGCAGCTCCAGCACCAGCTTTTCCACCTCACTGACGACCCGATCGGTCTCGTCCTTGTTGCTGTCCACCGGATTGATGATGTCGATCATGAACTGCTCCGAACGGACCTTGCCCATGAAGACGAAATCCATGGTTAGGGCGGCGGTGACGATGGTCACGAGCGCCACACCGAACAGGCCGAAGAATATAACATACCTCCGCCTGAGGAACGACTCCAGAAGGTTGCCGTAGGCGTCCCGTATGTGTCGAAACCAGGCCCGTGCCTCCTTTTGTGTGTCATCCACCCGGACCTTGACGAACTCGGCCAGATGAGACGGCAGCACCAGAAACGCCTCCAAGAGAGAGGCCAGGAGGGTCAAAATGACCACCTCGGGAATGACCCGCATAAACTTGCCGGTGATGCCTGCGATCATCAACAGCGGCAGGAAGGCGGCGATGTTCGTGGCAATAGCGGCGACAACGGGAAGACCCACCTCCTCCGCGCCGACGATGGCTGCCTCGGATGGAGACAGGCCCATTTCACGGTAGCGGAAGACGTTTTCCGCCACCACAATGGCGTCGTCCACGACAATTCCGAGCACAAGGATGAGGGCGAACATGGAGAGCATGTTCAGGCTCATTCCCATGTAATACATGATAACAAGGGCGAGCAAAAAGGAAAACGGAATACCCATCGCCGCCCAGAAGGCCACCCGGGATTCAAGAAAGGTATACAGAATCAACAGCACCAGAAACAGACCGATGATGCCGTTGATGATGAGTGTCTGCTGCCTCCGCTCGACGTACTTTGAGTAATCCTGGACCAGATCGATTTTCGCACCGGCAGGAAGATACTTTTTCTCTTCCTCAACAAGCCGCTTCACCTCGTCGACGATGTCAATGATGTCACCGTCGGCCTTCTTGTTGATGAATATGGCTATGGTTTTCCTGCCGTTTATTCTTCCGTAGACATCTTCTTCTTCGAAGGTCTCCACAACGTCGGCGACATCATCCACCGTGATGTTTCCGGTGGGGAGCGTACGAATGACGACCTCTTCGATATCGTCGGATTCCTCCACCTCACCCATGGTGCGGATTAAAAGCTCCTTTCGACCCACGTCGAATGAGCCGCCGGGGATGTTGAGGTTCCTGGACTTGATGGCGTTTATTATTTCGGTCAGGGAAAGATTCGCGGCCTCCACCCTGCGGGGATCCACCTGAACCCACATCTCCGTATCGCGATATCCCCAGGTATCAACGCTCCCGATGCCGTCGATGAGCTCTATCTTTTTCTTGAGTCGGTCCGTCGATTCCTGCAGGAATTCCTCGGGGATATCGCCCCCCATCGCCACGGTAATGGCCGGGAACTCAGCACTGAGCTTTATGAACTCGGTCTGTTCTATATCATCGGGAAGATCCTCGACCTTGTCCACCTCATTTTTGATGTCATTGAACAGCTGATCCAGCTTCAGGCCGTCTATCTCGCTCTCCGCCTGGATAATAATGGTGGAAACCCCCTCCCGCGTCCGGGAATTCAGGGTGTCTATGCCGTCCACGTCGGCTATCTCGTCTTCTATCGGCTTGGTAACGGTCTTCTCTATCTCTTCGGGAGACGCCCCCGGATATGGAGTGATAATGATAATATATCCATAGGCTATCGGCGGAAAGATCTCCCGATTCAGGTTTGCGGTAAAAATCACCCCCAGCACGAACACCGCAATGGTGATCATATTTACCAGAACCGGATTATTAACGGAAAATTTCGGTAATGACATGTTGATCAGCCTCTTTTATCATGCACGCCTACTCCGAGGCGGATTCTTCCTCAATCACTTCACCCTCAGTCACTTCACCCTCAGTCACTTCACCCTCAGTCACTTCACCCTCAGTCACTTCACCCTCAGTCACTTCACCCTCAATCACTTCAACCTCAACCCCTTCATCCACATTTTCCTTGCCCAGATCAACTATCAGCTCGCCCGGCGAAATTCCCGCCACTACCTCAACCATCACTCCCTCGGTAATACCCAGCTCAAGATCCCGTTTATGGGTGACTCCGTCGTTCAAAACAAAACAGTAGGGATCGACCATCTCATCTCCGGCATACATGATGACATCCGTGGGGACGATTGTCACATCAGTTTTCTCTTCAATAATGATGCGAACATCTCCGAACATACCGGGCCACACCTGTTTCGGCCTTTCATCAATAAAAACTTCCACGTATGCGGTTCTGGTATCCGAGTTCAGAATCGGGCTGACTTTCGAGACGACACCCTCAAACCAGATATCGGGAGCGGTGGGCACGCGGACCTCCGCCGGCATACCGACATCGATCAAACCGAGCTCCGTATCGGACACCTTAAGTGTCACCCTGAGCCCTTCTCCTCCCACCACGAGGGATACCGGAGTCTGGAGAGTGGCGATTTCTCCAACGTCAAGATAATTATAACCGACAATGCCAGAAATGGGCGACTCCACCACCACCGGTTTGTATTCCTCCCAGGTTTCCAGTCTCTTCAACAGCGCCAGGGTTTCACCTTTTCTCACCCGCTCCCCTTCTTCGACATAGTATCGAAGGAGCGTGCCGGATATGACTGGATAGACGATGGCCTGTTCCTCACCCTGGATATCCCCGCTGTAAAACAGCGTATCCCTGATGTCGCCGGTTACCACCTCCACGGTGGTCACCGGAATCAGGTATTCTTTTTCACCGTCGTCCTTCTGAAACAGCTTTGAGGTCAGCAGACGGTATATGATCAAAATAAACAAAACAGCGCCGATCACGGCGACTATCCGATATATTCTTCTTTTCATTCTTTCGTCCACGAACTTCCCCTTTTAATAAAAAAGGCAAGTACTACACCTTGCCTCTTTTATTCATTCAGAATTGTAACGCGATGTTACCTGTACATACATATTTCACGGTTAGTGATGAAACCGAATTGTGAACACCTCTGGTTTCATATTTCTCCCAATTCGTATTCCATTCTCTCCCGTCCCGTCCCCGTTTCCTCCCCTCTTTATTCCCTCGTCCCTTTTCTTTCTCCTTTCCCATTCCTTCTCTTTCCCGTCTTCTATCCATGCCCTTGTTGTTTTATTTACCGGCATCTTTTGCCTTATCGCTCTTCTCTTTTGCACCGCCGGCCGGTTTTTCAGCAGATTTCTTCGTCTGAGTCTTCTTCGGAGCGTCTTTGGCAACCGTCTTCTTCGCGTCTTCCTTGCTGGTCGTTTTTTTTGCCGCGGGTTTCTTTACCGTCTTTTCCTTTTTATCGCCGGATGCGGCCTTCGTCGCCTTTGTTTCTTTTTCATCCGCCGCCTTCGTCTTTTTTACATCCTTTTTCTCGCCGGTCGGCGCTGCGGCCTTTTTTTTCTCCTTCGACGGTTTTGCGGCGGGAGCCTTCTTTTTCTCTTTCGGCTTCTTCTTTTCATCCGCAGGGAGAAGCTCGATGACGGCCATCCTAGCATTGTCGCCCACGCGCCTTCCCAGCTTCATGATTCTCGTGTACCCACCCTTACGATCGCTGAATCGCTCTGCGTAATCCGAAAAGACCTTCTCCACAACGTCTCTTTTCCTCAGAAACGAAAGCGCCTGCCTTCGGGCATGGAGATCGCCCCTTTTCCCGAGGGTTATCATCTTTTCAGCGTAACGTCTGAGTTCTTTCGCCTTCGCTTCTGTCGTCTCTATACGCTCCACTTCCAAAAGAGACGTGGTGATGTTTCTCAACATCGCCTTTCTATGGCTTGTGTTGCGTCCGAGCCTTCGTCCTGCTTTTTGGTGCCGCATGATCCTGTTTCCTTACAAAACGCCGTCAGTCATCAGACGTCGATATCGAGGTGATCTTGTTCTTCGATAGAGGGAAGATCCTTTGGGGGCCAGTTTTCAAGCTTCATGCCGAATCGAAGCCCCATGTCCGTGAGGATCTCCTTTATCTCGTTCAAGGATTTTCTTCCGAAGTTCTTTGTTTTGAGCATCTCCATTTCCGTCATTTGAACGAGATCACCAATGTACTTGATGTCCGCATTCTTCAGACAGTTTGAGGAGCGCACTGAAAGCTCAAGCTCGCTGACCGGTCTAAGGAGGTTCTCATTGAACTCCTCGGAGTCATCGCCGCGATCGTCGGCCTCTTCCTCGGAGTCTTCGACGAAGTTAATGAAGATATTCATATGCTCCTTCAAAATCTTCGCCGAAAAGGCAATGGCGTCTTCCGGTCGGACACTACCGTCCGTCCATACCTCCAGTGTCAGCTTGTCATAGTCGGTCATTTGTCCGACCCGTGCCTGGGTTACCAGGTAATTTACCTTCTTTATCGGCGAAAACACCGCATCTATGGGAATCGTTCCGATGGGCTCGTCTTCCTCAAGATCCCGTTCCGCCGGGATGTATCCCCTTCCCCAGTCCACAATCATCTCCATATTCAAAGCGCCATCCTTCGAGAGGGTGGCGATGTGATGATCCGGATTGAGTATCTTCACCGAGTCGTCACAGAGGATGTGTCCCGCCTTGACGACCTGTTCTCCCTTCGCTTCAATTCTGATGGTTTTCGGCCCCTCGCCGTGGAGCTTGAGCCGTATGCCTTTCAGGTTCAGGATGATATCCGTAACATCCTCTGAAACGCCGTCAATGGTGGTAAACTCGTGCATGACATCCTCTATCTTTACGGATGTAATGGCGGCTCCCATCAATGACGAGAGGAGTATCCTCCTCAGAGAGTTTCCTATGGTAATGCCGAATCCCCGCTCGAAGGGCTCGGCCACGAATTTTCCGTAAAATTCCGTATTGTCATCACTGTCGACGACCATTCGCTTCGGCTTTATCAGCTCGCGCCAGTTCGCCTGCAGATGTGTCTGTAATGTTACGGTCATGGGCCCTCCTTACCATGAAACCCCGTTACCCGTACCCGGTCGGTACGACGTTACTTAGAGTAAAGCTCCACGATCAGGTTTTCCGATATCGGCATCGTGAGCTCTTCCCGGGTGGGCAACACCTTAATGGTTCCCGAAAAAGAGGCATTGTCATAGTCGAGCCACGAGGGTATCCCCCTCCGCGCAACCGTCTCGAGGGAATCCTTTATCCTGTCAATTTTACGGCTCTTTTCCCGCAGAGTGATGACATCTCCCGGTTTCACAAGATACGAGGGAATATCTACTTTTCGATCATTGACTATGAAGTGTCCGTGTCTTACGAGTTGCCGCGCCTCGTTACGGGAGCTGGCAAATCCAAGCCGAAAAACCATGTTATCGAGCCTTCTTTCCAGAAGGATCAGAAGATTTTCACCCGTCGGACCGCGCATTTTATCCGCGGTTTTGAAATACCGGTGAAACTGGTTTTCCAGCAGGCCGTACATTCTCTTGACTTTTTGCTTTTCACGAAGCTGGTTGCCGTATTCGGAAAACTTCGCCCTCCCTTGGCCATGTTCACCCGGGGGATAATTCCTTCGCTCAACGGCGCATTTTTCCGAAAAACACCGGTCGCCCTTCAGGAAAAGCTTCATGCCCTCCCGTCTGCACAACCGACATACTGAACCCCTGTACCTTGCCACAAGTTTCCTCCAATCAGAAGCTGCCTCAGGCTTTCATTTATTGATGATACGGTGACATTACACGCGCCGCTTTTTCGGCGGACGACACCCGTTATGTGGGATGGGCGTGACATCTCGAATCACGTTGACCTCCAGCCCCGCCGCCTGCAGCGCACGAAGGGCGGCTTCACGACCCGACCCGGGCCCCTTGACATGTACGTCCACCGTTCTCATCCCATGCTCCATCGCCTTTCGTGCCGCATCCTGGGCCGCGGTCTGTGCCGCGAAGGGGGTGCTTTTTCGCGATCCCTTAAATCCCTGGGACCCGGAGCTCGACCATGCCAGGACATTGCCCGACAAGTCGGTAATGGTAACTATGGTATTGTTGAATGTCGACTGGATATGCGCGACGCCGGTCTGGACGTTTTTCTTCTCTTTTTTCTTGCGGACGATCCGTTTACCACGTGCCATGGTGATCCTCGATATCTACTTGCTTTATTTTTTCTTGATTTTCACGCGTCTCGGACCTTTCCTTGTCCGGGCGTTCGTTGATGTGCGTTGGCCCCGTACCGGCAGTCCCTTCCTGTGTCTCAATCCGCGATAGTTACCCAGATCCATGAGCATTTTAATGTTCATGGAACGTTCCTTACGCAGATCACCCTCAACCATATACTTCGCATCGATGATGTCTCGAATCGCAGTGATTTCCTTGTCGGTCAGATCATCGGTGCTGGTATTGTAATCGATGCCGGCCTCATCGAGGATTTTTTGCGATATCGTTCGGCCGATCCCGTAAATATAGGTCAAACCGATTTCTATCCGCTTCTTCTTTGGCAGGTCTACACCCGCAATCCGTGCCACGGCCGCCTCCTCTTTTGTATGCTCTTATCCTTGCCGTTGTTTATGCTTGGGGTTTTCGCAGATAATCCTCACAACCCCTTTTCGCCTGATGATCTTGCATTTGTCGCAGATCTTCTTAACCGATGCGCGCACTTTCATTGTACAATCACTCCCCTGTATGCTGTGTCGTCTTCCCTACTTGGAACGATAAATGATCCGGCCTCTGGTCAAATCGTAGGGGGACAACTCCACGGTGACGGTATCACCTTTCAAAATTTTGATAAAGTGCATCCTCATCTTGCCCGATATATGGGCAAGCACCGTATGTCCGTTTTCCAACTCTACTCGAAACATGGCATTGGGAAGAATTTCCGAAACGGTACCCTGCACTTCTATGGCTTCTTCTTTCGCCATGTGCTCAGAACTCCTAATGAATTCCCGTTAACCATCCAGCACGTCCGTCACGCGCTGGAATATCTCTTTGATCTCTCCCGATCCAGGAATCGATCGAACCAAATCTTTCTTGGAATAATACGCGATGAGAGGCTCCGTCTGGTTTTTATAGACCTTCAGACGTGATACGATGGTTTCCTCCTTGTCGTCGTCCCGCTGGTACAACTCGCCGCCGCACTTGTCGCACACGCCGTCCTTCTTCGGCGGTCCAAACGTCACGTGGTACATGGCTCCGCACCCCTTGCAGGTCCTCCTTCCGGTCAGTCGGGTAATAAGCTCCCGTTCGTCGACCTCGATGCTGACGACATGGGAAATACCGTCACCCAGGGCGTCGAGGATTCCGTCGAGGGACTCGGCCTGCTTCACCGTGCGGGGAAATCCATCGAGAATATACCCGTTTTTGCAGTCAGGTTCCTGGAGTCGCTCGCGCACCAGCCCGATGACAACATCGTCGGGCACCAGGTCACCGGCATCCATATACTCTTTCGCCTCTTTTCCCAGCTTTGTGCCGGCGGCAACCGCGCCTCGGAGTATGTCTCCCGTGGAAATCTGAGGAATGTTGTAACGATCCACCAGCATCTTCGCCTGTGTTCCCTTACCCGCCCCCGGGGGTCCGAGTAATACCAGATTCAGCTTAGCAGTCATTGCTCTCTCTCTTCCGTCTCAGTGATATGGTAATTGTTCGTTGTTTCTCGTTTTGAGTATAGTATGATACCCGCCGACATCCCCTCGCAGCATTCGTGTGTCCTGTATCGGACCTTACCTGCGTCCCTTCACCCTCCCCTTTTTCAAAAATCCCTCGTAGTGTCTGGTGATCATGTGGGACTCGATCTGCTGCACGAAATCCAGCGCAACGCCGACGACGATCAAAAGCGCTGTGCCGCCGAAATAGAACGGAACGTTGAAATTCGCAATCAGGATGGTCGGCAATACGCAGACCGCGGAGACATAGAACGCACCCACGAGGGTGATTCTCGTCAGTACCTTGTCGATATAATCCGCGGTGCGCTTCCCCGGCCTGATTCCCGGGATAAATCCGCCATAGCGCTTCATATTATCTGCCACATCCACAGGATTGAACGTAACGGCGGTGTAAAAATAACAGAAGAAGATAATCAGGAGAACATACAATACATTATAGACTATCTGGGTCGGATAAAACTGGGCCACCAGCTTCTCCAGCCAGATATGCTGTTCCATCTGATCCTTGAGGAGAAAGTCCGCAATAGTCAGGGGGAACATCAAGATCGATGATGCGAAAATCGGCGGTATAACCCCCGATGTGTTTATCTTGAGGGGAAGATGCGTGCTGCTCCCGCCGTACATGCGACGCCCCACGACCCGCTTTGCATACTGAACGGGGAGTCTTCGCTGGCCCCGCTCCATGAATATGATCGCCCCGACAACGACCACCATCATCACGATAATCGCCACGAACACCAGGGGCTCTATGCCCCCCTCTCCCATCATGCCGACTGATTGTATGATCGCCGACGGCATTCTGGCGACGATACCGGCGAAGATGATCAGCGAGATCCCGTTTCCGATGCCCCGTTCCGTGATCTGTTCGCCCAGCCACATGATAAACGCGGTTCCGGCGGTCAGCGTAATAACCGTCATGATGCGAAACGACCATCCGGCCGTCAGCACCACCGGCGCCCCACTGGGGCTGGTCATCTGTTCCAGGCCGAAGCCGATGAAAAGTCCCTGTATGGCGGACAGTACAACCGTGCCGTATCGCGTGTACTGGGTGATCTTCTTTCTTCCCTCTTCCCCCTCCCTTGAGAGACGCTCAAGGTACGGGATGACCACGGTTAAAAGCTGCAGGATAATCGAGGCGCTGATATAGGGCATGATTCCCAGCGCGAACACAGAAAGGTTCCGCAGTCCGCCGCCTGCAAACATATCGAAAAATCCCAAAAGCGTACCCTGTGCGGTCTGATCAAAAAACTCGCCTAATGCCACCGCATCTATGCCCGGGGTTGGAATGTGAACGCCTACGCGATACACCGCCAACAGGGCAAAGGTCATCAGCAGCCGCCGCCTCAGCTCGGGGATTTTAAATATGTTTTGGAATCCTTCAGCCAATTCAGATTACCTCCGCTTTGCCGCCCTTCGCCTCTATCTTCTCCTTGGCGGTCTTTGAAAATTTATGCGCCCGGACGGTCAGCGCCTTCTCCATATCGCCCACACCCAGCACCTTCACACCGTCCTTGGTCTTTTTGATTTTTTTGTTTTCAACCAGAATCGCCGCATCCACCGTCCCGTTGTCCTCGAGACGTACCAGATCCCTGATATTTATAACGGCATACTCTTTTTTGAAGATATTCGTAAAGCCGCGCTTCGGGACGCGCCGAATGAGGGGCATCTGGCCGCCCTCAAAACCGGGCCTGGGTCGACCGCCCGCACGGGACCGCTGGCCCTTGTGTCCGCGGCCCGCGGTTTTACCGTAGCTGGCTTCACCCCTGCCGACCCGTTTCCTTTTGCGTACCGCTCCTTTTGTCGGTTTCAGACTGGACAGATCCATCTCTCACTCCTCTACCTTCACCAGATGGCAAACCTTGTTGATCATTCCCCTGGTTTCGGGGGTGTCGGGAAGCTCTACGGTCCGGTGCATTTTCCCAAGACCCATTCCCTTCAGCACCCTCCGATGCTTCTCCGGACGCCCGATCCCGCTTCTAATCTGCGTAACCCGGATTGTCTTTTCGTTTTTCTTGGCCATATGTGCGTAACCTCAATCCATTTACGCCGATATCTCTTCGACGCTTTTACCGCGAATTTTAGCGATTTCCCTGGGGCTTTTCAACTGCATCAGTCCGTCGAGGGTCGCCTTCACGAGATTATGGGGATTATGAGAGCCGAGACATTTCGTGAGAATGTTCTTTATACCCGCCGTTTCCACAACGGCACGGACCGCCCCGCCGGCAATGATTCCGGTACCTTCCGACGCCGGCTTGAGCAGTACCTTCCCCGACCCATAACGACCGATGACGTCATACGGGATGGTGGATTCCAGAAGCGGTATCGAGACCATGCTCTTCTTCGCCTTTTCCACACCCTTTCTGATGGCCTCGGGAACTTCCTGGGCCTTGCCCATGCCGTAGCCCACCCTGCCGTTGCCGTCGCCGACCACAACAATCGCGGAAAAGGAAAAACGTCGTCCGCCCTTTACAACCTTGGCCACCCTGTTTATATGGACAACCTTATCTATCAGTTCATAATCATCCGGTAACACTGACATATCGTACGCTCAGCTCCTGAATGGTCGGTTTAAAACAAGAGACCGCCCTCGCGAGCGGCGTCCGCCAACGCCTTCACGCGGCCATGAAAAAGATAGCTGCCCCTATCGAACACCACCCGCTCGACACCCGCATCCTTCGCCTTCTTCGCGATGTCCGTTCCCACCTGTTTCGCCGCGTCTATGTTGCCGCCGGAGCCTTTCTTCTTGAATTTTTTGGCCAGGTCTTTTTCCCGGGTGGACGACGCAGCAAGGGTCACCCCTTTCGAATCATCGATTATCTGAACGTATATATGCTTGTTGCTGCGAAAGACCGTCAGCCGGGGCCTTTCCGACGTACCACGGATTTTCAGGCGAGTCCGCCGCTTTCTTCTGATCGCCCTTTCGGTTTTCCTCTGTAAGCTCTTCACGGCTGTGGCTCCTTACACGCCGGTCTTCCCGGCCTTACGTTTGATGTGCTCGTTGAGATACCTGATGCCTTTTCCCTTGTACGGCTCCGGCTTCCTGATCGACCTGATCTCCGAGGCAACCTGTCCCACGAGCTGTTTGTCGATACCCGACACGGTGATAACAGTATTCTTGTCAACCGAGGCGGATATCCCCTCGGGCAGCTCATATTTCACCGGATGGGAATAGCCCACGTTCAGCGTCAGATTGTTCCCTTCAACCTCCGCCCGGTATCCCAGACCGTTGATTTCAAGCGTCTTTGAAATACCCTCGGAGACTCCCTGGACCATGTTTGCGATCAGGGCACGATACAGCCCCTGAAAGGATCTCGCCTTTCTTGATCCATCGGCGCTTTTTACTTCGATATGTGCATCCGTCACATCTATCGAAACACCGTTTGAGAAACTCTGTGACAGAGATCCCTTCGGGCCGGAAACCTTGACGACGTCTCCGGTCACCTCCACGGTGACCCCCGATGGAATCTCGATCGGCTTTTTCCCTATTCGTGACATGTATATAATCCTCAATAAGCGCGTGTCGTTGACGAGTATGTTCGCCTGTCCTCTCGTCCGGTGTACCCGCGAGATTGTGTATTGCACGTTATCCGAGTAAACCGTCTCTTTAAAAAACGGTTTACATCGAGGCGGTACCTACCACACCTCCAGCAAAAACTCCCCGCCGATATGCTCTTCTCGGGCCTTCTGATCGCTCACGACGCCTTTCGACGTGGAGATAACACCGACGCCGAACCCCCGGAGCACCTTGGGCACCTTGTCCGCCTTGACGTATACCCTTTTCCCCGGTTTCGACACCCGTCGTATCTTTGTGATCACGCCCGTGTTGTCGTCATATTTCAGGTGAATTCGGATAATGTTCTGCTTATTATCCTCGATAACCTTATATCCGTTGATATACCCTTCATCCATCAGCACTTTGGCGATATCCACTTTTATGTTGGATGATGGGATATCCACCTTCTCGTGTTTTGCCTGGATACCGTTTCTAATGCGTGTCAGCATATCCGCGATGGGATCGGTCATGCTCATGGCTCATGCTCCTCGCTACCAACTGGATTTAATCACCCCCGGGATGTCTCCTCGGGATGCGAGCTTACGAAAGCAAATTCTGCACATATCGAATTTCCGATAATATGCCCGAGGTCTCCCGCATAGGGGGCATCGATTGTATTCACGCACACGAAACTTCTGCTTTCTTTTGGCTTTTGCTTTCAGAGATTTCCGTGCCACTCTGCTTTCCTTTCATACATCGTGTCCATCACCCACTGATGTCCACGTCGATTGTGCACTTTTTTCATGCACGGCATGGTTGAATCACCATCGTACGAGGAGCTTTTTCTCCTCAACTACTTGGCAAACGGCATTCCCAGATGGGTCAATAGCGCCCTTCCCTCTTCATCCGTCCGCGCCGTTGTGACGACGGTTATATTCAAACCCTTGATCTTGTCTATCTTGTCGTAACTTATCTCCGGGAAGATGATCTCTTCCTTGATGCCCAACGTGAAGTTCCCGCGTCCGTCGAATCCCTTGGGACTGACTCCGCGAAAGTCCCGAACCCGGGGGAGTGAGGCGTTTATCAGCCGATCGAGGAACTCGTACATTCTCTCACGCCTGAGGGTTACCATACATCCGATGGGGTTTCCCTCTCTGAGCTTGAACGACGCAATGGATTTTCTCGCCCGGGTGATGACCGGATGCTGCCCGGTCATGTTGGCGATTTCCTCCGTGGCGCTGTCGAGCACCTTGATGTTCTGAAGGGCCTCTCCCAATCCCATGTTGACCACGACCTTGGTCACCTTCGGGACTTGCATAATATTTCTATAGGAAAAATCCTTCATCATCTTGGGGATGATGTCTTTTTTATAATATTCTTTCAATCGGGCCACAGCCATGATGACACCTTTTACTTGTCGAGAATCTCGTCACATTTCCTGCAATAGCGCACCTTGGTACCGTCCTCCAGCACCTTCTTCGATACGCGAACGGGCTCCGAACATTTCGGGCACACAAGCATCACGTTCGACAGCGGTACGGGGCCCTCTTTTTCCACGATGCCACCCTGTCGGTGGGCCGACGACGGCCTGAGGCTTCGCTTGATAAAGTTCACGTTTTCAATCAGAACGTGTTCTTTTTCCAGGTTGATTCTCAGCACCTTCCCTCTTCTCCCCTTTTGTTTCCCGGAGATCACCTGCACCGTGTCGTTCTTCTTAATATTGCTTTTTTTTACCGGCATCGGTCACATCCCATTTCTGGCTACAGCACCTCTGGCGCCAGCGAAATAATTTTCATAAACCGCTTTGCCCTCAGCTCCCGGGCGACGGGGCCGAATATTCGGGTCCCGATAGGATCTCCCTGGGCGTTGATGAGTACCGCGGAATTGTCGTCGAATTTGATATATGTTCCGTCGGGCCTGCGGACCTCCTTGCTGGTCCTGACTATGACGGCCTTGACCACATCGCCCTTTTTGACCCGGGCGTTGGGGATCGCTTCCCGCACGGAAACGGTCACAATATCGCCCAGAGACGCATATCGCTTTCTCGAGCCGCCCAAAATCTTGATGGTAAAGAGTTTTCTGGCCCCGGAATTGTCCGCGACGTTGAGAATGGACTGCATTTGGATCATCGCATGTTCCCCCTACACCGCTTTCTCGACGATTTCTTTGAGCACCCAGCGTTTCCGCTTGCTCAGCGGACGATTCTCAGCGATCATCACTTTATCGCCGACAGTGCATTGATTTTCCGGATCGTGTGCCATGTATTTTTTCCGTCGCTTGATGTACTTCTTATAAATCGGGTGCATGAGCGTCCGCTCCACCATGACGACGATCGTCTTGTCCATCTTGTCGCTGACCACCCTGCCGTTGAGTATGCGCTTATTGCCCTGGCTACTCATTGCCTGCACTCCTCTCAATTTCGTGGATGATCGTCTTGACCCGTGCGATTTCCCGCCTCGTGATACCGATCTTCATCTTGTTTTCAAGCTGGTTGGCCGCCCGCTGAAATCGCAGGTTGAACAGCTCCTGGGCCAGCTCCGTCTCTTTTTCCTTGAGCTCTTCTATGGAGAGTTCTCTCATTTCACTAGGCTTCATACTGCGTGCTCCTCGAGACGAATCGGGTTTTTATCGGGAGTTTGTGGGATGCCAGCCGCAACGCTTCGCGGGCGAGCTCTTCTGTGACACCTTCCATCTCGTACAGGATCCTTCCCGGCCTTACCACACACACCCATCCCTCCACGTTGCCCTTGCCTTTGCCCATCCGGGTTTCCGCAGGCTTCTTCGTAATAGGCTTGTCCGGAAATGCCCGGATCCACACCTTGCCGCCACGCTTGATCTTCCTGGTCATGGCGATACGGGCCGCCTCAATCTGTCGGGCGGTTAGCCACCCGGACTCCTGAGCCTGGAGGCCGTATTCGCCGAAATTCACCAGGGTGCCGGCGCTGCGGATGCCGTTCATGTTGCCTTTTTGTCGTTTTCGGTATTTAACCTTTTTGGGCATTAACATGATCTATAACTCCTCGAAATCGTCGAGCCTTCGACGTATCGTTCTATTGGATGAATTCAGTATCGGTGTAAACAATCCCGTTTATATCGGCGACTTTGCATCGGCGCTTATCACCTCGCCGTTGAACACCCATACCTTCACACCGATAATGCCGTATGTGGTCTTCGCCTCGGCCAGGCCGTAGTCGATATCCGCCCTCAGGGTGTGAAGCGGCACTCTCCCCTCACGATACCATTCCCTCCGGGCCATTTCAGCGCCGCCCAGACGACCGGCGCACGCGATACGAACACCCTCAACGCCCAGTTTGATGGCGGTGAACACGCTCTTTTTCATCGCCCTTCGAAAGGACACCCGCCGCTCGAGCTGGGTCGCAATGTTTTCCGCGATAAGCTGTGCGTTCGCCTCCGGTTTTCTGATCTCTTTGATGTTTATACTGACATCAGAGCCGGTCAGCCTCATCAGGTCCCGCCTGATGTTTTCAATCTCGGCGCCCTTTCTACCGATGATAATCCCGGGTCGGGCCGTGTAGATGTTCACCGAGGCCTTGCCCGCGGCCCGTTCTATCTCGATTTTGGAGATCCCTGCATGATAGAACTTCTTCTTGATGTGTTCCCTGATTTTCAGGTCATCATGCAGATATTTTTTGTATTCTTTCTGGGCAAACCACCGCGAATTCCAATCCTTGATGATGCCGAGCCTGAGCGAAATGGGATTAACCTTTTGTCCCACGATTATTTACTCCCCGTTATCGTTCATCCAAAATGACGGTTATATGACTGGTCCGCTTGAAGATACGCGCGTATCTCCCCATGGCGCGGGGGCGATATCGCTTCCATGTCGGCCCCTCGTCAACGAAGATACGCCTGATGTACAGGTTATCCAGATCGACGTCGATCTTTTTGTCCTCTATCATCCTGTTTGCGTTCGCCACGGCGCTGTCCAGAAGCTTCTTCACGATGTTGCTGGCCTTCTTGTCGCTGAGGACCAGAACTTCCGTGGCTTCCTGGACGTCTTTGCCGCGAACCATGTCTGCCACGGGACGCACCTTGAAAGGTGACATGCGCACATATCGAGCTTGAGCCTTTATTTCCATGATGCAACAACCCCGTTACTATTTCTTTTTGCCCCGAACCTTGGACTTCCTGTCCGCAGCATGACCGTAAAAGGTCCGCGTTGGTGAAAATTCACCCAGCTTGTACCCGACCATGTTTTCCGAAATGAATACCGGGATAAATTTCTTCCCGTTATGCACTGCGATGGTCAAACCCACCATTTCAGGAATAATGGTCGAGCGGCGGGACCATGTCTTGATGACCTGACGGTCGTTTGTGTCAACCGCTTTTGTGACCTTTTTCATCAGGTGATCGTCCACAAAGGGACCTTTTTTCAATGACCGAGGCATCGATTATTTTCTCCTCTTGACGATGTATTTGTCGGTCTGTTTGTTCTTCCTGGTTTTGTGACCCTTCGTGGGGACACCCCAGGGTGTGACCGGGTGTCTGCCGCCGGAGCTCTTTCCCTCTCCGCCGCCATGAGGATGATCTATCGGGTTCATGGCAACGCCCCGAACCTTCGGGCGGCGTCCCAGCCATCGAGACCGACCGGCCTTGCCGACGCTGATATTGCTGTGTTCTTGGTTCCCAACCTCGCCGATGGTGGCAAGACATTCCCGGCGTATCATGCGCATCTCGCCCGAGGGAAGCTTGAGGGTGACATAGTCCCCCTCCTTTGCCATCAATTGCGCTCCGGTCCCCGCAGACCGAACAATCTGCCCCCCCTTTCCCGGCTTCATCTCGATATTATGTATGACCGTACCGAGGGGTATGTTCATGAGGGGCAGGGTATTGCCCGGCTTGATCTCCGCGGTCTGGCCCGTTTGCACCGTATCGCCCACGGAAAGCCCCTCGGGGGCGAGGATATATCGCTTTTCGCCGTCCACATAGTGAAGCAGCGCGATACGGGCCGATCTGTTCGGGTCATATTCAACCGCGGCAACCTTGGCCGGAATATCCCACTTGTTGCGCTTGAAATCGACGATGCGATACCGACGCTTGTGTCCGCCGCCCCGATGACGCATGGTGATGCGCCCGTTGTTGTTTCTGCCGCCTGACTTTCTCTGTGGAGCCAACAGCGACTTCTCCGGCTTATTCTTCGTGATATCGGCAAAATCCGATACTTCCTGAAATCTTCTGCCCGGGGAAGTGGGCTTGTATCTTTTGACGGCCATCGGTTATACTCCCTCGAAGAAGTCGATCCGCTCGCCCGGCTTCAGCTTGACGATCGCTTTTTTCCAGTCGGGACGCTTGCCCATGAACCTGCCGAGCCGCTTGACTTTCCCCTTCATTTTAATCGTATGCACGTCCACCACCTTCTTTCCGAAGATCTTTTCCACCGCCTGTCGAACCTGAATCTTGGTGACGTGTACCGGCACTTTGAACGTAACCTGTTGAGCCTCTTCCTTCTGGATGTTACTCTTCTCGGTGATGATCGGCTCTAAGATGATATCGTAATATTTTTTCATGACAGCGCCTTCTCGATGATGTCGACCGCATCTTTTTTAATCACCAGGGTGTCATACCGCAGCACATCAAAGACATTCAATCCCACGGCAAGCAGCACCTTCACACCGGGCACATTTCGGGCCGAAAGGGAAAGGTTCCGATCAGGCTCCGAGACGACGACGAGCGCCTGGGAAAATCCGAGGGAGTTCATCACTTCCACAAATTTCCTGGTCTTGATCTCATCGATCCCGAGATCGTCCACGATCAAGAGCTTTCCTTCCTTGAACTTCTGGGTCAGGGCCGATCGCAGGGCGGTTTTTCTCACCTTCTTGGTGACCTTGTAGCTGTAATCCCTCGGCTTCGGGCCGAATATAATGCCGCCCCCCCGCCACAATGGAGACCTGATGGTTCCCGCTCTGGCCCTGCCGGTTCCCTTCTGGCGATAGGGCTTTTTGCCGCCCCCCCTCACCTCGCTCCTGGTCTTTGTCGAGGCGTTTCCCTTTCGCCGGTTTGCAAGCTGCATCTTGATTACGTCGTAGTAAAGATGTTCCTTGACCTCGGTGTCGAACACTCCGGGGCTCAGATCCACCTTTGAGATCGACTCGTTTTTCCCGTTATATACATCAACCTTCGGCATTGTATCGCTCCGACTCCAGCCTAATTGGCCCCTCTGATGATGATAATACCGTTCTTCGCTCCCGGGACGGCCCCCTTGATCAGGAGAACATCACGATCCGGGAAAACATCCACCACCGAAAGATTCTTGACGGTTACCCTCTCCGTGCCCTTGTGTCCCGGCATCTTTCTTCCCTTGAAGGTGCGGGCCGGCCACGCGCACATCCCGATGGCGCCTGGAGCGCGATGGAACCGGGATCCGTGGGTCTTCCGACCGCCCCCGAACCCCCATCGCTTCATAACACCGGCAAATCCCTTGCCCTTCGACCGCCCCGTCACGGTGATCTTATCGCCGACCTTGAACTGTTCGACATTCACGATCTGGCCCAGGGAAAATTCTCCGATCTGAGAATCATCCACGCGGATCTCTTTTACGACCCGGTAGGCGCTGTCACCGGCCCGTGAAAAATATCCCTGGGCGGGCTTGTTCACCTTGTCCAGCTTCTTTTTATCGAAACCGAGGGCAACCGCACTGTATCCGTTTTTTTCCGGCGTCCGTACGTCCAGCACGGGGCAGGGCCCGGCTTTTACGACGGTAACCGGTATCTGGTTGCCCATATCATCAAAGATCTGGGTCATTCCCAGTTTTTTGCCTATCATTCCGCGTGTCATTTCAGAATCCTCTCGATCCTTCGAGATGCCCTCCCGGGTTCGTCTACAGTTTTATCTCCACGTCCACGCCGGCCGATAAATCCAGACGCATTAGGGCGTCAACGGTCTGCTGGGTCGGCTCCAGAATATCAAGAAGCCGTTTGTGTGTTCTGATCTCGAACTGTTCCCGAGACTTCTTGTTTACATGGGGCGAGCGGAGTACACAGTATTTATTGATGACCGTGGGCAGGGGAATCGGCCCCGCCACCTGCGCGCCCGTTCGACGTGCGGTTTCGATGATCTCGCTTGCGGATTGATCCAGCAACTTGTGATCATACGCCTTCAGCTTGATCCTGATCTTTTGCGTGGGCATAATACACGAACCCCTTTTTCTCCGGTCTATTCCGTTATTTCGCTGATAACACCGGCGCCGACGGTACGGCCGCCCTCGCGAATGGCGAACCGAAGCTCCTTCTCCATC
>JAFGFE010000001.1 GCA_016931225.1 Candidatus Zymogenaceae bacterium | reverse complement strand
ACCACTTCAAGTTCCTGGCCTGGTGTCCAACCCATTTCAGAAAGCCCCGGGGTGCCTCCCACCTCCACCAGGTGCATAATCCCCAGGCGTCCGATCTCCTTGGTCACTGATGCGAGATCCTTATCAAGGATAAGAATATTCGCCTTCATCATGGGAACCGGTCGAAACATGTGCCTGTTTATCCCCGTATAAAATGATTAAACATCTATGTATCTGAGTACGCGCTACAGTTCCGGTAACCCTAAAAGAACGTTCAGTTCCATGTCCCGCTTGAGATGTCTTTCGAGCCGCCCGGCGGACATTCTTTCGTCCGGGCGCTCACACCGCGTCTGATTTCCGAAAGCATGTCGCTCTTTTTTGTATCGCCGCCTCCGTGTATGTGAGTACCTATTGTCTCAGTATCAACACATCGCTGATTTCTTCCGCACCCAAGGCATGCCGTTTCCCCTCGGCGATGCTCTTGAGGTTGGTGACTTCAATTTCTTTCAGAGATAAATACGCCACCACAGTCCCTATATGAAAGGGAGGACCGGTGAGCATTTTGCGAATAACGGACAACAATATCAGGTTGAGCGATCGCTCCAGTTGTGAGAGGTTCTGATACGGCCCCACACGTCTCCCGTAATAGGTGCCGGCGAACACATCCCGATAATCCTCTTTCGTGACCATTGAAAGCCGCTTCGCTTCCTCGGCGTTCATCTTGTATCGCATCGGGTGGATCATGGCCTTCACCTCTTCCGGCCCCATATCATAAAAAATGCGATACCTGAGGATGATCATGATATTGGTAATGTCGAAGAAGGTCCCGAGATACATCTTAACCATGTTCTTATCGACACCCGACAGCTCATTCATGGTGCCCCAGAGCCTGGTGTAGTGTACCCGGTCGAAACAGCGTTCCAAGACGACCGTACGATGCTCCTTTTCGAAGAGGGGAAGCGTCTTTTCCAGCATACGGCCGTAGGGAGATGAGGACAGCGCACTGATGAAATTTGCGATGTCCTTGCTGTTGAGAAGCTCGTCAAAATCGAGCGCCGAATAGCCGTTTGTCTCAATGAGCGTATCGCTGATGATCGGGGACGATATTCCCTTGTACTTTCCTCGAAGGATAATCTTGAGATTTTCCACCTCGAGTTTACCCAGGAGCTGAAAGAGAAAGGATGACTCCACCTTCGGGGTGAAAAACTTGAAGATGGTGTGGTATGTCATGAGGAGATTCTGGTCCAGCGCCCGGCTGATCTCGGTGATATCCGGATTTCCGGAATCAATATCCATAAGCTGGGGGGCGTATGCCGTCTCCTGAAGGATCTTCAGAAATCCCTCGAGACTGGTCGTCTCCAGAAGCTGACGATATCTCACATCGTCAAGGAGGCGACTCTTCATACCACGGATTTTTGCATTAATAAAGGAGTATTTTTGTACGTCAAAAATCATGCAATCACAATTACTGGGTGTTAACAGGGATGGGAATGTCTATGAAGTGAAAATCTCGGTGATGATATATGTCCCGGCTTCGTCCATGCGCTTTTTCGCTCTGGCCTCCAGTTCCTGGATGCTCTTGAGCGTTCTGGTGTGCATCTTCTGTGCTTCCTCTGTGGCTTCCTCGATAAGTTTGACCTTTATTTTTTCCGCCTCATCTTCCGCTTCGAACCGCTGACTCTTTAACAGCTCTTCCGCCTTCATCTGGGCGTCGCCCCGGATCTTGTCCGCCATGCGCTCGGATTCGTCCAGGATATCTCTGGCCTTGGCTTCAAATTCGAGCATTTTTTTCAGCTCATTTTCCATCGATACTCCTTATACGTATCCCATACAGATACCAGGCCGCATTCATCCGTAGTCTCTGCCGTGCGTAATCGGTATACCAGCCCGGCGATATACATAAAAAACCCCTCTACGGTACGCGAGGGGAACAGGTTGTGTAATGATGAATTACGCAATGTTACGACACTCAAACAGGTATTTAAAAATAATATTTTCGACAAACCGGACGGTGGTTTTTGAAATACCCGTATCGAGCGATTACGTTCGATCAAAACAAAGTTTCCTGGGTGATGGTGCGTGAAGGTCAGTTTCAGGCTTTCAAAAACAATTCCACCAATGCCAGTATAATGTCATAGTGAAAAGTGTTTTTCAAGTAAAAATTTACATTCTGCATCATTTTTTTGATTCATCCTCCGCATCAACCTGTGCTGAAAGCCGAATCAGCTCGTCGAGGGTCGAGAGGGCGTCCAGAGGCGTGAGGGTATTGACATCAATCCGGCGAAGCCTCTCCACAACGGGACTTGTGACCGCACTCAGGAGGTCAAGCTGGCCCGAGGGATGCGGCCGCGAGCCGGCGGCGGCCGATTCGGGGTCATCCAGACGCAACAGCTCACCCTCCTCCAGATCCTGCAGTATCTCTCTGGCCCGCGCCAGTACCCGGGAGGGGAGCCCCGCCAGGCGGGCCACCTCGATGCCGTAGCTATGGCTCGCCGATCCGGGCTGCATCTTGTGCACGAAGATGATTCGTCCGTTCCATTCCCGGACGGAAATCGTGTAATTTTTTATGCGCTCCTTCAGGACGGCAAGCTCCGTCAGCTCGTGATAGTGGGTGGCAAATAAGGTCAGCGGGGTGTGCGTGTCGCTGTCATGAAGGTATTCCGCCACCGCCCAGGCGATGGAGACGCCGTCGAAGGTGCTGGTGCCCCGCCCTATCTCGTCGAGGATCACCAGGGATCTTTCGGTGGCGTTGTTGAGGATATTCGCCGTTTCCACCATCTCCACCATGAAGGTGGACTGACCCCTGGCGATGGAATCCGACGCCCCGACTCGGGAAAAAATCCGATCGACGATGCCGATCGTCGCTTTCTCTGCCGGCACGAACGAACCGGTATGGGCCATCAGAACAATCAGGGCCACCTGCCTGATGATGGTGGATTTGCCCGCCATGTTGGGGCCGGTAATGATCAGTAGCTGCTCATGCTCCGCGTCGAGATGCACGTCGTTCGGGACAAAACTTCCGGAGGGAAGAAACCCCTCCACCATCGGGTGGCGCCCGCCGGTGATGTCGATCTCCCGCTTATCGGTCATGATCGGCCGGATGAAGTCATGTTCCCGGGCGACGACGGCGAAGCTGAGCAGCATATCCAGCGCCGCCAAGGACCCGGCGCCCTTCTGGATCATGGGGATCCAGTCCCTCACCTCTTCCCTGAGTTTGACGAATATGTCATATTCGAGAGCGGTGATGCGATCCTGTGCCCCCAGCACCTTCGCCTCGAATTCCTTCAGCTCCGGGGTGATGAACCGCTCGGCCGATACCAGGGTCTGTTTTCTGATGTAGTCTTCGGGCACCATCTGAAGGTTCGTGTTGCTTACCTCGATGTAGTACCCGAATACCTTGTTGAAGCGCACCTTGAGGCTGTTGATGCCGGTGCGCCGGCGCTCCGACTTCTCAAGGTCGATGATCCACTGCTTTCCGGTCCGGGATATCTCCCTGAGCTCGTCAAGCTCCTCGTCCACGCCGTCTTTTATCAGGCCGCCGTCACGGAGGGTATGGGGAGGGGATTCCACCAGGGTCGACACGATACGCCGTATGAGGGGTGAAAAATCATCCAGGTCGCCCGCCAAAGACGCCGCCGTTACCGACTCGAATCCCTCAAGAATCCGTCGAATGGGACCGATACGCCCCAAGGATGACGCCAGGGCGGCCACATCCCGGGGGTTGGCGATACGGGTGGAAACCCTGCCGGCGATCCGCTCGAGATCTGCCATGTCCGCCAACAAAGAGACAAGCTCATCGGTCTTCTCCTGTCTCTCCACCAGCTCCTGGACCAGATCGTGTCGCCGTTCGATTTCACGCCGATCTATCATGGGCTGGGCAAGCGTACGTTTCAGGAGCCTCGCGCCCATCGAGGTGGTGGTTCGATCCATCACGGACAAGAGCGAGCCTGTGCGCCTGCCCTCATAGACGGTGCGAAACAGTTCCAGGTTCTTCCCGGTCACCTCGTCGATGATCATGAAGTCTGTGGGAAGATAGAGGCGGGGAAGGCTGAGATGAGTGACGTCCCCCAGCTTGTAGTCCACCACGTAGCTCAACACACCTCCGGCGGCCGTAAGGGCCAGGGGATGCCCACCGAGGCCCAGACCCTCAATGCCTGCCAGGTCATAGACCTCCGTGAGGACCGATACGGCCCGGTCCGTCCCGAAACGGGAGTTATCCGTGAAATTGACCAGGGCACCCCCCAGGGTCCGTGAGAGTCTGTCTGCCAGCGGGCTGTTTTCCTCATCTTCCGAGAGCACCACCTCCTGGGGATTTCGCCCCGCGAGCTGGTCCATCAACTCCCCAAGGTCAGAAAGCTCGGTGATCTGGAAGACGCCTGTGGAAAAATCAAGAAACGCGGCGCCGAAGCGGTCGTCCTTATGGGAAACGCCGCATAGGTAGTTGTTCTCGGCGGCATTGAATTTCCCGAGGGCCGCCGAAAGACCCGGCGTGACCACCCGTATCACCTCACGGCGAACGATCCCCTTCGCCTGGGACGGGTCCTCCACCTGCTCACATACCGCCACCTTTCTGCCCCGGTTGACGAGCTTTTCGATATAGCTCTCCGCGGCGTGATAGGGAATCCCGCACATGGGGACCGGATTCTCCCGGTTCTTGTCCCGGGTAGTCAGGGCGATCTCCAGAATCGGCGCTGCCTCTCGGGCGTCGTCGAAGAACATCTCGTAAAAATCCCCCATGCGAAAAAAGAGGACGCAGTCGGGATACTCCTCCTTGATCGACATATATTGCCTGAGCATGGGGGTCAGGTCGGACATGGTCGGATACCGTTCCCGTAAGATCTCTCAATGGGCACGAGGCGCGCCCCTTCGGCCCGCACGGGCGAGATGACGGCTCAAAAAACGCGGAAGACGTCACAACAACCGAACGCCTTCCGCCTGAAAAATCTAAAACAGAAAAAAACAACGGAGCAGACGACTGTTACCAGCGAATCAGCACCGATCCCCAGGTATAGCCGGCACCGAAAGCGGCGATTACCACCACGTCTCCTTCCTTTAATTTATCCTGCTCGATCATCTCGTCCAGACAGATGGGGATCGTGGCGGCGGTGGTGTTGCCGTATCGCTGGATGTTGTGCCATATCTTTTCGTTCGGGATTTTCATCTTGTGACCCACGAACTGGTTGATGCGCATGTTCGCCTGGTGCGGGACCAAATGATCGATGTCTTCAACCGTATACCCGTTGGCGTCCAGGGCCTCGGTGATCACCTCCGGTAATCTCACGACCGCGTTCTTGAACACCCTCGTCCCGTTCATCCGGGGCCACTGGCGCCCGTCATCCAGGGCCTGGTGAATCTCCCGGGGCATCCGGCGGCTGGCCGGGAATTCCACCCACAGCTCCTTGAATCCTTTGCCATCGGCGTGGAGATGGGTAGAGAGTATCCCCCTGTCCTCATCCTCCGAGGGTCCCAGTATGACGGCCCCCGCCCCATCGCCGAAGAGCACCGTCACCTCCCGGCCCCGGTCCGCAAACTCGAGCCCGGTGGAGTGGACCTCCCCCCCCACCACAAGGACATGGTCGTACATGCCGTTCTTGATGAACTGGTCGGCAATGGACATGCCGTAGACGAATCCCGTGCACTGGTTTCTCACATCCACCGTGGCGATCCCCTTCGCCTCCAGGCGTCGATTCAGGCGGCACCCCGGTCCCGGAAATCCGTTATCGGGACTGAGTGTGGCGAAGATGATCATGTCGATATCGGTGATCTCCATCCCCGCCCGCTCCAGGGCGATGACCGCCGCTTCGTACCCGAGGTCCGACGGACCGACGCCGAATTCGGCGTAGCGTCTCTCCTCGATGCCGCTGCGATCGAGAATCCACTGATGGGTGGTATCCATAAACTTTTCCAGCTCGGCGTTGGTAACAACCCTCTCAGGGAGATACCTTCCGGTGGAAATAATTTTTGTACGGCGCATGTACTATCCTTTTTCAATAATTCAGAGTCAATATGTTAAAAACGCATCTTCTCAATATCCTCGTCCCGGGCTCGGAACACCCGCGTCTCGTCCGAAAGGCTCTTGATATCCCCCCCCGTGACGATCACCACGCTCTCGCCGTCCGTGACTTTCGCGTATCTGGCCACAATGGACCCGGCGATGTGCACATCGCCTGGGGAATATCCTCCCCGGATGATCCCCAGGGGGCCCGGGATGTCTTTCAATTTCACGAACAGGTCGCCCGGAACCGCCTGCTGTTCAAGCTTCCCGTTTTCCTCCTGGTTCCTCCCCACCGAAAGAATGCCCCCTCCCGGCAGCCGAAAGGGCCGCCCGATACGTACAAGGGCAATGACCTCTGGCCCGGGTGTGTGGGTCTCTTCAAACAGCGTCCTGATACGACCGGAAACGATCGGATCCGTCAGGCAGCACCCTCCCGCAGGAGAGGGATATTCCGTCACCCCCAATACCTCAGCCAGGGCCATCTGGGGCTTTCGGGTCCGACCGGAAAAATCAAAGAGGCGCTCTCTATCCACCCACCCCTCCCGCTCAGGCAACGTCGGCCCGAAGAGCTTCGCACTCAACGGCCGAAGCAGAATGTCCTCCACCCCACCGTCCCGCTCGATGATCCTCATGGCGTCTCTCCGCTGAGACATGGGCCGCTGCCCCAGCACCTCGCCGCTGACGATGAACCGCCCTCCCACCTCCTCCATCACTTCCCGTGCGCGGCGCATCATCAGGATCTTGCAGTCGATGCACGGATTGAAATTGCCGCCGTATCCATGCTCCGGCGCTGAGAGCATCTTCATGTATGTATCCGTCACATCCTCGATGCGAACGGCGAATCCGTATCGATCGGCCATATGCCGGATAAACGCATCGCCGTCGGCGCCCGGTCGGTGACCGAAAAAGGGTGTCGTACAGTGCAGCGCCAGCACCTGCACCCCCAGGTCCGTGACGATTCGGGTTGCCAGTATCCCGTCAAGCCCTCCCGATAGGAGGGATACGGCATCGTATGTCCCGTTTTTTTCCCGTTGCGGCTGCATGATGTATTCGGGCCCTCATCTTTCGAAAACCGTGCGGATTCCGGCACGGTTTTTGTGTGCGTTCGGCGTTTCCTTTTGGAAGGTGTATCAGTCCTCCACTTTCTTGACCTTGATCAGGAGATTCTTCCCTTCGATCACCTCCACCCTTTCCCCCTCCTCGATGGGAGTATCGCTGACGGCGTTCCACCATTCACCGTGGACGTAGACCTTGCCGCCGTCTTTGTCGATGCGCGTCTTGGCGACGCCCCGCTCGGAGACGATGCCGAGATCGCCTGTATGCGGCTTTCTCTTGTAGGCCTTCACCGTCAGCCAGATACACAGGACGAAAAAGAGCGTTACGCCGATAACCGTTGGCAGTATGGTACCCATTGAAACCCTCAGGTATTCCGGAAACGTGGACTTGAAAAGCATCATCGAGCCCAAAAAGAGCGATATGATGCCCCCCACACTGAGCAGTCCGTAACTGGTCACTTTTATCTCCAAAATAAACAGTACGACCGACAGCAGGATCAACAACACCCCGGCGTAATTAACCGGAAGCGTCTGGAATGAATAGAACGCAAGAATCAAGCATATTCCCCCTATCACGCCGGGGAATATCGCCCCCGGATTCGACAGCTCGAAATAGAGCCCCATCAATCCGAGCATCATCAGGATATAGGCCACGTTTGGATTGGTGAGGGTATAGAGAAATTCACGGCGAAATCCCATGGGAAATTCCACGAGCCGTGCATTCGTAAGATCCAGCGTCACCTCGCCCTTGGTGGTTTCAAAGGTCCGACCGCTCACGAGCTCCATCAGCTCATAGATGTCTCCCGCGATCAGGTCGATGATGTTACTTTTCAGTGCATCTTCCGCGGTCACGGTCACGGCCTCCGTCACCATCGATTCCGCGAGGTCGGCGTTCCTGTTCCTCCCCTCGGCAAGCCCCCGCATGTACGAGGCGTAGAAATTGGTGGCCTTGTGCATCAGGGTGCTCTCGGTGTCCTTATCGGTTTCCTCGTCGGTCTCCTCACCGGGAAAATCCCCCTGCCCCGTGGGCATCATGGAGACGGGAGTCGCCGCCCCGATGCTTGTATCCGGGGCCATCACGGCGATGTCCGACGCGATGGTGATGAAAGCCCCGGCGGAGCCCGCGCCTCCCCCCTTCGGCGACACGTAGATGATCACGGGGATATCGGAGTTTACCATCTTCTGGACGATGTCCTCCATCGAATCCACCAGGCCGCCGGGGGTATCCATCTCGATGATGACGGCGGAATAATTCTCAATTTCCGCCTCGGTGATGCCGTCTATGATGTACTCGGCGGAGACCGGGTTGATGACGCCGCTGAACGACAGGTGGCCCACCGTTGCGTGCGAATCCGCCCCCTCCTGGCCCATCAAAAGTGCGGTAAAACAGACCAGTATCCACAACAGGAGCATTCCCAGTTTTATCGCGGCGACCACAGAGCGTCTGTGCGCGTGTCTCTTCGAAGTTTTCATTTTTTTCATGTAATAATGTCTTCTTATATAAAGGTCTTATAGAGGTCTCTGACTTTCTTCATGTCCTCCCACGCGTCCCGCTTCTTCGAGGGATCCCTGAGCAGATACGCCGGGTGAAAGGTCGGCATGACCATCACGCCCCCGGCGCGATCGAGGCGCTGAAAGCTGCCCCTGATTTTCGACACCGGGGTCTTGATTCCCAGAAGGTTTCGTGTCGCCACCGCCCCCAGCGTGCAGATAATCTGGGGGTGAATCGCCTCGATCTGTTTCATCAAAAACGGCATGCACGCGTTGACTTCATCCGGCTCCGGGTCGCGGTTTTTCGGCGGTCGGCACTTGATGATATTGCCGATGTAGACGTCCTCTCTCGCCAGATCTATCGCCTCGATAATCTTTGTCAAAAGCTGCCCGGCCCTCCCCACAAACGGGATGCCCTGGATGTCCTCGTCTCTGCCCGGCCCCTCTCCCACGAACATCAATACGGCGTCGGGATTGCCCTGGCCAAACACAATATTCGTGCGCCCCTCACACAGCTTGCACCGGCGGCAGTCCCCCAGCTCTTCCTGCACCGCTTCCAATAGAAACGCACGATCGGTCACGTCATCGGAACGGGAAGCCTCCCTCCCCGTCGGCGAAGGGGTATCCAAAACCCGTGGGGCCGATAATCCACCGCCATTTTTCACCGGCAGATGGGTGACGCCGGAGCGAGAGAGATATTCCAAATACGTAACCAGAGAATCGACTACTTTTCTTTCTTCTTTTTCCACGGGACCGTCTTTTTTTGCACCCGGGTCAAAATCTCGTCGGCCACCTTTTCCTTGGACATCACCGGCAGGATTTCGTCGGTGCCGTCCCGGTCGAAAATCCTCACGGCATTCGTATCGGCGTTGAAGCCCGAATCCGATCTGGTCAGGTCGTTGGCCACGATGATATCCAGGTTTTTGTTTTTAAGCTTGGCCTTTGCGTTTTTCACAAGATCCGTCGTCTCCGCGGCGAATCCGACCAAGATCTTGTCCCCCTTCATCTCCCCGAGGTTTTTCAGAATATCCTCCGTGCGGGAAAGCGCGATGACGTCGCCGCATTCGTCCTTCTTGAGCTTGTGTCGGGAAATATTCGCCGGCGTAATATCCGCCACGGCGGCGGCCTTTATGACCACGTCCACATCACGGAACCGGTCTTTGACCGTATCCGCCATTTCGGCGGCGCTCACCACCTCCACCAGCTCCACCCCCCAGGGGGGCGTCAGGGACGATGGGCCGGATATCAACAGCACCTGCGCGCCCCGGGCCCGGGCCCGCTCGGCGATCGCGTATCCCATTTTCCCGCTGGAATGGTTGGAGATAAATCGCACCGGATCGATGGACTCCCGGGTGGGACCGGCGGTGACCATGATCTTCAATCCCGCCAGGTCCTTTCTGTCGAATATATCGTTTACGACGGCCAGGATGTCCGAAGGCTCCGCGAGCCTCCCCTTCCCCTCCCAGCCGCAGGCCAAAAATCCCTCCCCCGGCTCCACGAAGCGATAGCCCAAATCACTGAGTTTCTTGATGTTGGAGAGGGTGACGGGATTGTCGTACATGTTGACGTTCATGGCCGGGCAAAAAACCACCGGCGCGAGCGTCGCCATGATGACGGTGGAGAGCATGTCATCGGCGATGCCGTTTGCCACCTTGCCGATGATATTCGCCGTGGCCGGAGCCACCACCAGCAGGTCCGCATCGCCGGCCAGATCGATGTGCTCGACGGACTCCGGGGCGCCTCCGGCGAACATCTCATACGCCACCGGATTTCCCGAAAGGGTGGAAAACGACAGGGGGGTAACAAACTCCCGTGCGTTTTTAGTCATAATGACATGCACGGAAAAACCATTCTTCACCAAAAGCCGGGTTAGCTCGCACGCCTTGTATGCCGCGATGCCCCCGGTCACCCCGAGAATGATGTTTTTCGCCTGTTCCTTTTTCTCAGTCATATGTCGATACGATTCTTTTTTTTAAAAATACATGATAGAAGAGTTGAGGGCCGATGTCAATGTATTTGAGTCTCGATTTTCCTCAATACTCAATCGAGAAGGGCGCCGTCTTCCCGGAACACCTCCGTATACTCACTTGCGAACGGGGATAAAGACGTGATACACTCACGGACAGCGCCGAAAGAAATTCGTCTTCTCATATATCCCATCTGTCATGACATACCAGAGGAGCTTTCCCATGCATTACAGAATGCCGCGACGAACTTTCCTGACGGCGGCGGGGACGCTGGCCGTCTCCCTGTCGCTCCCCGGCTGGGCCAGGGGATTCTCCGCCGCACGCCGGCCCAATATTGTTCTGATCGTCACCGACGATCTGGGATGGGCCGATCCGGGGTGCTACGGCAGCATCTTTCATGAGACGCCGAACATTGACCGGTTGGCGGCCCAGGGCATCCGCTTTACCGACGCATACAGCGCCAGCCCCGTCTGCTCCCCCACCCGGGCCGCGATCATGACCGGCAGAAATCCCGCGCGCCTCGGCATCGACAACTGGATCGCCGCGAACCTCCCCCAGAGGTTCTTCCAGCACATCGTCCCCTTCATGCGCACCGGCCATCCGGACTGCATCGACGGCGACAATCCGAAATCCCTCAGGCAGCCCCATAATGAAGATCACCTCCCCCTGGAGGAGGTCACCGTCGCGGAGGTCATGAAAGACGCGGGATACGCCACGTTTTTCACCGGGAAGTGGCACCTGGGAGAAGAGGACTACTACCCGGACCGGCAGGGATTCGACGTCAACCTGGGGGGTACCGAGTGGGGTCAGCCCCCGTCCGGATACTTCTCCCCCTATAAGATCGACACCCTCCCCGACGGCCCCGAGGGGGAATACCTGACAGACCGCCTGAACGATGAGGCGGTCGGCTTCATCAAAACCCACGCGGACGCCCCCTTCTTCATGATGATCTCCCACTATGCCGTGCACACGCCGCTCATGGGGACGGATGAGCTGGTGAAGAAATATGAGGCGAAGCGCTCGGCTTTGCCTGTGGGCGATTCGATTGCGGAGATAGACGGCGTCACCACCCGGATCGTCCAGGATGACCCGGTCTACGCCGCGATGCTCGAGAGCGTGGATAGAGGCGTGGGGATGATTACCGACACCCTCGACGAGATGGGGATAGCCGACAACACGCTGGTGATCTTCACCTCCGACAACGGGGGGCTCTCCACCCGCACCACCGTCACCTCCAACGAGCCGCTCCGCTACGGCAAGGGGTGGCTCTTTGAGGGGGGCATCCGGGTGCCGCTGATCGTCCGGGGGCCGGGGGTGGGGCGTCCCGGGACTGTCTCGGACACTCCCGCCCACTCGTGCGATCTCTTCCCCACGATCCTCGAGGCGGCGGGGCTTGATCTTCGGCCCGACCTCCACAAAGATGGGGAGAGCCTGATGCCGGTCGTCTCCGATACGGGAGACGTTGCCCGGGAGGCGCTCTACTGGCACTTTCCCCATTATCATTCCGACGGCCACCGTCCCTCCGGGGCGATCAGGAAAGGGAACATGAAGCTGATCCACTTCTTCGAGAGCGACCGGGCGCGGTTCTATGACCTGGCGGCGGACATCGGCGAGACACACGACCTCGCCGCCGAAAGGCCGGATGAGGCGGCCCGTCTCCTTAAGATGCTTTCCGCGTGGCAAAAGGAGGTCAACGCCCGGATGGTGTAAACCGGGTCGGTAACAGGAGGTCATCCGCCGTGAGATCGCGGAGGGATTGTGAAAAGCCCTTTTAATTCACAGAAGACTCTATATCAACCGGGAAGGGAACACCCCTCCCGGCTTTTTTCAGGTCTTGGCGGGTGGAAATCGATGGGAGCGACGGGAGAACTTCAGTGTCTCAAAACGTCCCGTGATACCAATAAAAAAGCCCGGACCGGGTCCGGGCTATAGGAGTCATCACCATGCCTGTGTGATTACGGTCTGCCTGTGGGGCCGGGGCCGCCGGTTCCGCCTCTCCCTACTCCCGAGGCTCCGGTCACTCCCGGATCACCCGAGTCGACAGGGGGTTTCTCCGGAGATGTTTCCTCCTTCCCTCCGAAAGCAGTCTCGATATGGTCCTTGACAAACAGCAGTACTACGTCTCCTTCATCAACGGTAAGAGGACAGAAGGTTTTTATGGTCCGCTCCTTGTAATCGATAACCACTTCCTTGTCGTATCGCACCACGGTCCCATCGGGCTTGACCACCACCACATCATACTTCCCGGCCGTATCATAGTAGGGCATGGAAATGAATTCCAGTTTCTCGGTCTCCGGGTCAATGCTGCCGTGAAACTCCAGAAGGTATGTATCCTGTTCTACTTCAAAACTTTCAATCGTGGGAAAGATTTCCGGATTTTCCGACACATCGAGATCGGCAAGTCGATTCAGGTCATCGTCGGTAAGGTATTTCTGAAAATCGAATGTATCAAGGGCGCTGGTGTTAACGATGCGAACATTTCTCGCGGCCATTTCGCCGGATGCGGAGATTGCACACACGGCGACAACAAAAAAGAAAACAATCAAGCACGTTCCTTTTCTCATAACGACCTCCTCTTGAATGTTTTTCAATTGTTTATTATACATTGTCGAGATATTTTGTCAAGTTTTGGGCGGCTCAAAAAAAATGGGGGTTCGCCCCCTTATGTATGATACCCCGCACAAATCTCATCTCCCCCGGTCGAACGGATCGTCGCACGTTTTTTGTGTCTTGATTTGCGGTTATTGACGTGATAAAATTTTATCAACCTATTGCTGCATGTATTTCTCACACCGAAAAGGATAATAAACGCCCCACCCTTTCATCCGGACGGAAAGGAACATATCATGAAAGCCCTGAACGTGATTGGGAAGATTCTTCTCGGCATTGCGGCGCTGATTGTTCTGTTTCTCCTGGTCCTGTCGATAATCTATTCCCCCGGGTATATCGCCCGGTACGTCGCCTGGAATTTCTCGGACATCGGTGACTCCCGTCGATTCCCCGATCGAGAGATCGCCAACGACCCCCCCGCCTTCACTTTTCCCGTAGACCTCAGGGAAGATGAGCTGAACGCCCTGGTCTCAGACCGCCCGTTCGAGGACGCAAGCGGCGTCTATGTCATCAATGATCTGGATCGATTTCTCGAAGAGAACGACACCACCTCGTTCATCGTCATCAAGGACGACATCATTATTTACGAGAAGTACTTCAACGGGTACACGCGGGACTCCGTCAACACCTCCTTTTCCGTGGCAAAATCCGTGACCTCGATTCTCGTGGGCGTCGCCGTCGACGAGGGCCTCATCACGAGCGTCGAGGACCCCATCGTCGCCTACCTGCCGGAGCTTGAGGGGAAAGGCGCGGGCGACGTGACCATCCGGGATCTTCTCCTGATGTCCTCGGGATTTCAATACAAAGAGGGGGACCTCCCCTGGAGCGACGATCCCCGAAACTACTACAGCCGGGACGTGAAAAGCCTGGCCCTGAAAAAGGTGATTGTGGAAGAGCCGCCGGGGGTCCACTTCCTCTACAACACCTACCACCCCGTGTACCTGGGCATGATCCTGGAGCGGGTCACCGGCACGACCGTTTCAGACTATCTTGAGCAAAAGATCTGGACGAAGATCGGCATGGAGTATCCGGCCTCGTGGAGCATGGACAGCGAGAAATACGGCTTCGAGAAGATGGAGAGCGGCCTCAACGCCCGCTCCATCGACTTCGCCAAGCTCGGCAGGCTCTTTCTGAACCTGGGGATGTACGACGGTGAGCAGATCATCTCGAAACGCTGGGTGCTGGAGTCCACGCTGCCGATGGAATACGAGCCCATCGGCTACTATACCGATATCGAGTCGTGGAGCAACGACATCTTCACCGACGGCACCGGGTATTATAAGTACCAATGGTGGGGATTCATCAACCCGGACGGCACGTATGACTACTACGCCCAGGGACACCTGGGACAGATCATCTACGTCTCTCCGGCGAAGGGTGTCATCATCGTCAGAAACGGATCGTCCGGGGGTGCTGTAAAATACTGGGCGAACATCTGCCGGGAGATCGCGGGGAGGTTGTAAAGCGGGTAGCTGCCCGAATACCGCAGACACAAAAAAACCGGGAGGGAAGGCCTTCCCGGTTTTTTGTAGCTAATTTGTAATAACACATACAAAAATAGCCTCAATAATCAACTTGGATTACGAATTTTTTATATGAGGTCTCAAAGCTTTTTCTAGCCGAATCATTGTATCCACCATCTTAGAATATATTCCTGGCCAGGTATCTTCTGGATCACCGTAACCTCCATCAGGTATTTCTTTAAATATTGCACACACAATTCTACCTTCGACACAACTCCATTCAAGCGTATCACCGAATTCTCTCTCAATTTGATCCTTTGATT